>CAZQLF010000306.1:3106-4439 GCA_964594035.1 uncultured Rhodospirillaceae bacterium
GGGTGGCGGCAATTAACCCACCTTGCCGGTTATCAGGCCGGCATCGGCATTCGTAACGCGCTGTTCCGCCTGCCCGCGAAGGTCGACCTTTCGGCCCTGCCCTGGGTGACCTTCACCGACCCGGAGTTGGCCCATGTCGGGATGAGCGAGGCGGCGGCGCGGACCCAGGGGCCGATCCGCATCCTGCGCTGGCCCTTGTCGGAGAACGACCGCGCCCAGGCCGAGCACCGCACCGACGGCTTCATCAAGATCATCACCTCGGCCAAGGGGCGCATCCTGGGCGCCGATATCGTGGCGCCATCGGCCGGCGAAATGATCCATCTCTGGACACTGGCCGTATCGCAGAGGATGAAAATCGGCGCCGTCGCCGGTATGATCGCGCCCTATCCGACCCTGGCCGAGATCGGCAAGCGCGCGGCCGGCAATTACTATCTGGCGAAGCTGTTCAGCCCCGGCGCCAAACGGCTGGTGCGCTTTCTCGCCCGTTTCGGCTGATTGGAAGATCGATCAGGCATGGCCAACACTGGCAACCGCCCCCATCTGCCGCCGCCGGCCAAGAGCTTGTCGGCCCGGGTGCTGCTGCTGACGATTTTCTTCGTCATGCTGGGCGAGGTGCTGATCTACGCGCCCTCGGCCGGGCGCTTCCGCTACGAATATCTGCGCGACCGCCTCGCCACCGCCCACACCGCCGTGCTCGCCCTGCTTGCCACGCCCGACTACATGGTGAGCGATTCCCTCCAGATGGAGCTGCTACAGCACGCCAACGCCTATATCGTGGCGCTCAAGCGGCCGGATGGCGTGAAGTTGATGATGCATGCCAAGCAGGGCGTGCCCGCGATCGACGCCACCTTCGATCTCAATCGGAAGAACTTCTTCGGCCTGATCGGCGACGCCTTCTCGACCATCTTTCATCCGGGCAATCGCGTTCTGCGGGTCACGGGCAGTTCGCCACGCATGCCGGAATCGACGGTCGAGATCGTCATCGACGAGGCGCCCATGCGCGCCGCACTCCTGGAGTATTCGGAGCGCGTGCTGGAGCTTTCCATCGTCATCTCCCTGCTGACTGCCTCGCTTGTCTATTTCAGCCTGCAAATGCTGATGATCCGGCCCATGCGCAGGTTGACGGAATCCATGGTCGCTTTCCGCAGCGATCCGGAGAACGCGCTGCCGGGCCGCCCCAGCCGGCGCAGCGACGAGATCGGCGTGGCGGAACGCGAGCTGGTGCAGATGCAGGCCGGACTTCGCGCCGCCTTGCGCCAGAAAACGCGTCTTGCCGCACTCGGTGGCGCGGTCACCAAGATCAACCACGATCTGCGCAACATCCTCTCCACCG
>CAZQLF010000307.1:0-4433 GCA_964594035.1 uncultured Rhodospirillaceae bacterium
CAAGGCCCTCGACGATGGCCGTCTTGCCGACGCCGGGCTCGCCGATCAGCACCGGATTGTTTTTGGTCCGGCGTGACAGCACCTGGATGGTGCGGCGGATTTCCTCGTCGCGCCCGATGACTGGATCCAGCTTGCCGTCGCGCGCGGCAGCGGTCAGATCGCGCGAATATTTCTTCAGCGCGTCATAACCGGATTCGGCCATAGCCGTATCCGCCTTGCGGCCTTTGCGAACCTGCTCGATGGCGCCGTTGAGCGCCTGAGGCGTGGCGCCAGCGTTGGCGAGCGCTTCAGCGGCCGGTGTTCCCTTGGCAAGGGACAGCGCCAGCAACAGCCGCTCGGCCGTCACGTAACTGTCGCCTGCCTTCTGGGCGATCTCTTCGGCGCTGCTGAAGACCCGCGCCAGCTCCGGCGAGAGATAGACCTGCCCCGCTCCGCTGCCCTCGACCTTCGGCAGCTTGGCAAGGTCGCGTTCCACGGCCGAGAGCGCCTTGGCGGGATCGCCGCCGGCAGCGCGGATCAGGTTGGCCGCAAGACCTTCCTTGTCATCCAGCAGAACCTTGAGCAGATGCTCCGGCGCAAAGCGCTGGTGGTTGCTGCGCAGAGCCAGTCCCTGAGCGGACTGGATGAATCCCTGCGAGCGCTCCGTGTATTTTTCGAAGTTCATGGTTTGCCCTCTCTCGTCCGCGCCCCTTAAGCGGGCACGCGGTCGACGATGCGTATCGAATCACACACGGCCGATATGGGTATTGGCCGACGTGACTCAAGAGGGCTGGTCGCTATCCCGGTCTGAAACCGGCCGGGAGACGGCAGAAAACCTAGTTTTCCGTTTCGTCCGGGGATTCGTCCGCCGGCACGACCCGCTGGGCGCGGCGATTCTGATCGTGCCCATCTTCACGGCCATTGCCGTGGTCTTGGCCGTTCGCGGCGGTACCATTCGCGTCCTGGATATTGCCCTGCTGGCCGAGGCCCGGTTGGGTATTTCCAGGCTGGGTATTTCCGTTCTGAGGAGTTCCGTTCTGCGCGTTGCCGTTCTGGATGTTGTTGTTGTTCTGGCCGTTGCCAAACTGCTGCTGGCCATCGGCCCCTAGCTGCCCGTCATTACGCATCGGCGGACGGGGACGGTTACCATCGGCGTTGATCGTGCGGTAATAGTGCTCGGCGTGCTGGAGGTAATTCTCCATCGCCACCCGGTCGCCGGCCAGGCTGGCGTCGCGCGCCAGGGCCAGATACTTCTCCATCACCTGATAGGTATTCCCCCGAACCCGGACATCCTGGCCCGAACTGTCAAAGTTCTGCGGGCGCGATGGATTGTGAGGGTTATGGGGACCATGCGGCTTACGAGGGCCACGCCCGCGCGACCGGCGGGGATTCGAACCTTGTCTCATGCTCGCTCACATTGCTCTTATCGGGATCCCCGTTTTCCGGACCTTTCATGCGTTCCCTGGTGGGGGTCGCACAATAGACAGGCCGGAAGGTTTTATGAGGGGGTTGACCAGCTCGCCTCTCGACTAAAAGCCGAGGCGGCGCGTTCTGTCGGGAATCAACCTAGTGGGTCATGGGCCGATTTCCAACTGTTTTTTGGGGTATTTCGCGGGTAATCGGCCTTACGGGGCGCCCCTCTAGCCCTCTGGCCGCTGCCAGATCAGGCAGCGGGCGATGCCAGCGAGATCGCGGCGACACCCCCGGAAAACAAGCCCGCTTCCGGCCAGGATCGCGGCCGCGGATGCCTCCTGGCCATCGCCAATCTCCAGGATCGCCAGACCGCCCGGCAAAAGCAGCCGCGGCAGTTCGTCGCTGAGCCGGCGGTAGGCATCAAGCCCATCCGGGCCCCCGGCGAGGGCAAGAACGGGGTCGAATTTGGCCACTTCCGGCGCAAGCCCATCAATGTCACCGACCGGGATGTAAGGCGGGTTGCACAGGATCAGATCGAAGCGCCGGTCGAGGCCCCCACTCCAATCGCCCTGGCGAAATCGGGCGCGGCCAACGAGACCGAGGCTCCTGGCGTTCGCCTCGGCGATGGCGAGGGCGCCATTGCTGAGGTCGACGCCGAGGCCCTGGGCGTTCGGGGCTTCGCTGAGGAAAGCCAGCAACAGGCAGCCGGTGCCGGTACCGAGGTCCAGCACGGAAAGCGCCTTGTTGCGATCGACGAGTTCCAGAGCAGCGCCAACCAGCGTTTCGCTGTCCGGCCGCGGATCCAGCGTGTCGGGGCCGAGGGCAAAGCGCAGGCTCCAAAACTCCCGCCAGCCGAGGATACGCGACAGGGGCTCGCGGCCGGCGCGCCGGCGAACGAGTTTGGTCAGGCGCCGGCTTTGATCAGCGCTCAACGGACGTTCGGGATAAGCGATGATCGCGGCCGCTTCCCAGCCCGTGGCTTCCGCCAACAGCAGCCGCGCCTCGCGCCGCGCATCCTCGATGCCCGCGGCAGCCAAGCGGCGCGCCGCATCCTCGGTGGCCGCAGTGATGGTCAATCAGCTTCGGCCAGTTTGGCCGCCTGATCCTCGGCAATCAGCGCATCGATGATCTCGTCCAGCGCCTCCCCGGAGATCACCTTGACGATCTTGTAGAGCGTCAGGTTGATGCGGTGATCGGTCACCCGGCCCTGCGGGAAGTTGTAGGTGCGGATGCGCTCCGACCGGTCGCCGCTGCCCACCTGGCTCTTGCGGTTGGCGGCGCGTTCGGCATCGCGACGCTCGCGCTCGGCCTCATAGAGCCGGGCGCGCAGGACCTTGAGCGCTTTGGCTTTGTTCTTGTGCTGTGACTTTTCGTCCTGCTGCTGGACGACGAGACCCGTGGGCAGGTGAGTAATGCGCACGGCGCTGTCCGTGGTGTTGACCGATTGCCCGCCCGGACCGCTGGAGCGAAAGACGTCGATGCGCAGATCCTTATCCTCGATATGGATATCGACCTCTTCCGCCTCCGGCAGCACGGCCACGGTGGCGGCCGAGGTGTGGATGCGCCCGCTGGCTTCCGTCTCCGGCACGCGCTGCACCCGATGGGCGCCGGATTCGAACTTCAGCCGCGCAAACACGCCGCGGCCGGTAATCTCCATGCTGGCCTCGCGATAGCCGCCAAGACCGGTCTCGCTGATACCCAGCAGGTCGACCCGCCAGCCATGGATTTCGGCATAGCGCGTATACATGCGGAACAGCACGGCGGCGAACAATGCCGCTTCCTCGCCCCCGGTGCCGGCCCGCACTTCGAGGATGGCGTTGCGCTCATCGGCCTCGTCCTTGGGCAGCAGGGCGACCTTCACCTGCTGGTCGAGCGCCACCAGGCGTGGTTTCAAATCCCGGAGCTCGCTTTCCGCCATGGACTTCATCTCGGGGTCGCTTGCCGGATCGCCCGCCAGGCTTGTCAAATCGGCCTGCTCCTTCTGCGCCGCCTGGAGAGCCAGGATGCGTTCCACCGTCGGCGTCAGCTCGGCGTATTCGCGCGACATGCGGGCGAATTCCTGGGGATCCATGGGGCCCTCGCGCGCCATCAGCGCCGCCAGCTCCTCGTGGCGCTTCACCACCCGCGCAAGCTTGTGTTCCAAATTCATCGTTCCGTTCCTTCATCTTTGCCGGCGGGCAGATCGAACAGCCGCGCCAGCAATCGTTCCGCCGCCGCCCGTTCCTCCGGTGCTGCCGGCGCCAGATCGCGCAGCAGCGCAGAAGGCCCGTGCAACAGGCGATTGACCAGAATGCGCGTCGCCGCGTCGGCATCGGCCGGCCGCTCGGCCAGCACCTCCTGGCGCAGCGCTTCGAAACGCTGGCGCAAGGCCACAATAGCCGGCACCGCCGCCCGCGCCGCGCGTTTGCCGAGGAAGCCGGCAATGGCCTCGTCGATCAGACCCCAGGCGGCCGCTGCGGCGGCGGCGCGCGTCGAGCGGCCCTGCATCGCCGCCCTCTCCAGGTCATCGAGCTCGTAGCGAAAAACGTCCTCGAGCCGGTCGATGGATCTCTCGACATCCGCCGGCGCGGCAAGATCGATCAGAAGCACGGGGCGATGGCGCCGTGCCTTGATCGCCCGGCCCATCAGCTCAGCGGTGATCGCAAGACGCCCGGCGCCGAGCGCCGACACGACGACATCGGCGTTGACCAGGGCCGCCGGCAATTCCGACAGCGAGATATGGTGCGCTTCATAGCGCCGGGCAATTGCCTCGGCACGCCGCGCGGAAGGGTGAGCCACGGTCAGGCCGCGCAGTCCCGCTCGCCGAAGTTGCTCGATCACCAGATCGCCCATCTCGCCGGGGCCGATCAGGAGGCCTTGCGCCCGATTGAGGTTGCCGTGGAGCTGGCGCGCCAACGCAACGCAAACCGCGGCGATGGAGACCGGCTGTTCGGCCAGCCCGGTGTCGCTGCGCACCCGCTTCGCCGCGGCATAGGCCGCCTGAAGTGCTTCATCGAGACTGCCGCCCATCAGGCCGGCGGCGGTGGAAAGGCGGTGCGCCT
>CAZQLF010000308.1:0-1906 GCA_964594035.1 uncultured Rhodospirillaceae bacterium
GAATGCAGCTGGGACAAGCTCGCGGCAACCGCGGGCACAATTGATGCCAGCTTCCGCGCTGCACTACCGGCCGGATCGTCGCTCTTCTGGAACCGCTTGCCGGCCGTTTTCAAGCAAGGACTCGACGTCTTCGGTCCAGCACCTGGCGGATTTGAACTGATGATGGGTGTCAAGGGAGCGCTCGATCCCGCACGTATGTTTTCGCCGGGAAGGTTTGCGGGCGGCATATGAGCGCATCGGAGAAAGTTTTGAAATGTATCCGGTGCGGCTTCTGCCTCGACGCCTGCCCGACGTTTCGCTTGACCGGCAACGAAGCCGATTCGCCTCGCGGCCGCATTTACCTCATGCGTTCGGTGCAAGAGGAGACGATTCCGCTTGACAAGGGAGTTATCGGGCACCTCGATGCCTGCCTGGCGTGCCGCGCATGCGAAATAGCTCAGGTCGTGCATGAGTCAGATTGGGATGGCTATGTGGTGCGCCATTGCGTCGCGCAATAACGAAGGGCCGGACGAACCATCGGTTGGACGACGCCTGTTGCGTGTACCCGAGGGGCGACGCTGCGACCGCGCGGGGATACGCCACGCTCGGGTCCTTGCACAGCAACTGGATTGATTGACGCCGAGGTGATCGACACTCACACGACCTAAGTCCGCTATGCACATGGAGCCGACGGTCGAATGACCTGAGAATTTCGTGCACGAGCGGCCGGAACAGGGGCAACAACCGATTGACCCTTCATCCTTAGCGAAGGACTCCTTATCGGCCGGTTCGGTCATCGAAAATCCGGAGCCGACTGACTCAAACTGGCCGGTAAGGGACGTCGGTCTGCAGTAGTCGATTAGACGAGCAATGACATCAGATGGGGATCGCATGCGAAGCGGTTTTGACAACGACAACCACGAACCGTGCCGCTTCTGTTTGGGAAAGTCTAGGCGACGAAGGCTGAACCCTAGGGGTTGAGCTCCGTCGCACGGACATCGCGCCTGATGTGCTTATTCCGCTTCGGAGCCCGCCAGCAGCACCAGGTCCGCGATTGCCGTTCCCCCGGCGGAGATATGCCTGCGCATCGCCTCCGCCGCGCCATCCGGATTGCCAACGAGCACGGCTTCGACGACATAGCCGTGTTCGCGATATGAGCTCGGCACGCGCGCATCGTTGATCAGGCCCTTCTGTTGCCAGTAGATCGCCAGCCGCCTCCGTAGCTGGACGATCTGCTCGGTCAGGAACGGGTTTGCCGCAGCCTGGTAAAGCACCTCGTGGAACTTGCGGTTGGCCTCGATATAGCTCGCCGTGTCGCGTTGCTCTACATACGGCCCGGCCGCCTTGTGCGCCTGCGCAAGAACCTTCTTGCCTGTTGCTGATATCCGTTGCGTCGCCAGCCGGGCGACCACCCCCTCCATTTCCGCCAGAGTTTCGAACATTGCGACGAGCTCGGCCGCGCTGGGCTTGTGCACGAACATGCCGGCGCGCGGCACGATGGTGACAAGCCCCTGCGCGGCGAGCATCAGCAGCGCTTCGCGCACCGGCGTGCGCGAGCTTTCGAATTCCTCAGCCAGCGCCTTTTCGTCGATTTGCGCACCAGGCCGCAAGGCGCCGGACTGGATGGCGGAAACGACACGTTCTCGGATCTGATCTTGTAGCGATTGCACGGGTATACCCTTGTTTGTGCTAACTTAAAAATATCTGTAGGCTTTATGAATATATCAATTGCCAACGGAGATATTACGGGATGGATGATAACTCGCCCCGGCTGACTTTGGATGGCCCCATCGCCACGATCGGCCTGCGCCGCCCCGAAGTCGCCAATCGTCCCAGTCCAGGGGACTCGCCAACGCTTCCCCCCCACCATCACCCATTCAAGGGGCAGGCAACCCTCATAGTGGCTCACTTTTTCTATTACGGCCGA
>CAZQLF010000308.1:1916-4431 GCA_964594035.1 uncultured Rhodospirillaceae bacterium
TGTCAGTTCGGGCAAGTACTTCTGCAGCGGTTATGACATTGGGTCGCTCGCTGGCAAGGCCGACGAAGGCGCGCTGAACTTCGGGGAAGTCATGGACGCAGTCGAGATGGCGCGCCCGATCACAATCGCCGCCGTCAATGGCGGCGTCTATGGCGGTGCTACCGACCTTTGCCTGGCCTGCGATTTTCGTATCGGCGTACCCGGCTGCGACATGTTCATGCCGGCCGCCCGGCTCGGCTTGCACTTCTATCGCGGTGGCATGGAGCGCTACGTTTCCCGCCTGGGATTGAACGCGGCCAAGCACCTGTTCCTGACGACCGACAAGATCGACGCGCAGGACATGTTGCGCATCGGCTTTCTGACGGAAATCGTTGATGCGTCGTTGCTGCCATCGCGCGTTGACGCGCTCTCACAGCAACTGGCTGGCATGGCACCGATCGCGCTGCTCGGCATGAAGACCCACCTGAACGCGATTGCCCGTGGCGCGCTGGATGCCGAAGCGCTGCAGCGGGACCTGCATCGCTCGGAGACCTCCGCGGATCTTCGGGAAGGCGCGGCGGCGTGGAAAGAGAAGCGCCAGCCGCGGTTCACAGGAAAGTAGCAATACAGCTACCGAGGAGACGACCGTAATGAAGAAGACCGCATTCCGCCTGGCGGCGTTGGCCGCAACCGTACTGGCCTTACCGGCCCATGCGGCCCCAATCGACTACCCGACCAAGCCGATTCGTCTGGTGATCGGCTTCCCTGCCGGGGGTGGGGCCGACAACACCGCTCGTCTGTATGGCGATGCACTGAGCCGCGAACTGGGACAGCCGGTGATCGTCGACAACAAACCGGGCGCAGGCACCACCATCGCCGCGGAGTTCGTATCGAAGGCGCCTGCGGATGGCTATACGCTCTATATCGCCACGGCCAGCTTGATGGGCGGCGACAAGGTGCTGTACAAGAACATCAGGTACCAGCCCTCTGATTTCGTGCCGATTACCCGGCTGGTGGCCGCGCCGATGGTCCTGGTCGTTAACAAGGACACCGGTATCAAGAGCGTGCCCGACCTGTTGGCACAGGCCAAGGCGCACCCAGGGACGCTCAATTACTCTTCCTCCGGTAATGGCGTGATCACGCATTTGGCGGGGGTGTATTTCACTAAGCTGGCTGGCGTGCAGATGACCCATGTGCCCTTCAAGGGCGGCGCTCCGTCTGCGCAGGCGGTGGCTGCCGGCGAGGTGCAACTGACCTTCGGCACGGCGCCGTCGGTCAAGCCGATGATCGACACCGGCAAGGCCATCGCCATCGCCGTGACGTCCGGGCAGCGCTCGCCGGCGCATCCGCAATTGCCGACCATCGCTGAAGGCGGCGTCAAGGGCTACGACCTGTCCGCTTGGTACGGGCTGTTCGCACCGGCGAAGACACCGCCAGCGATCATCGACAAGCTGTACGCCGCCACCGCAAAGGTCATGGCCAATCCGGAACTGAAACGGAAATTCCTGGCACAGGGTGATGAAGTCTCGGTGTCCGGCTCAGTCGCCGAATTCAAGGAATACGCCGCGCGAGAAGGCAAGATGGGCGTCGACCTGGCAGTCTCGAGCGGCGCAAAGATCGACTAATGAAGTGGAGCACGTCATGACAAAGGAATGTGGCCAATTGCCACTGGCGGGAATCACCGTGGTGGACCTGACGCGGGTGCTTGCGGGCCCGTACTGTACGATGATGCTTGCCGACCTCGGGGCCCGGGTTATCAAGATCGAGAACCCGGACGGCGGCGATGACTCGCGCCAGGTTGGCCCGTTTGTCGATGGTGAATCAGCCTACTTCGCATCGATCAACCGCAACAAGGAATCGATCGCGCTCGACCTCAAGAACCCTGCCGACCGCAAAGTGCTCGACCGCATGCTCGCCACCGCCGACGTTCTGGTGGAGAACTTCCGTGCTGGCGTCATGGAAAAGCTGGGCTTCACGTGGGAGGACCTGCACGCCCGCTATCCGCGCCTCGTGTATGCATCTATCTCCGGCTTCGGCCAGACCGGCCCGTATCGTAACCGCCCGGCCTATGACATGGTGGTCCAGGCCATGGGGGGGCTGATGAGCGTGACGGGGGAGGTTGGCGGCAATCCGGCGCGCGTCGGGGTTTCGATTGGTGATATCGGGGCAGGATTGTATGCCACGATCGGCATCCAGTCCGCGCTATTCAAACGCGTGCATACTGGTGTGGGCGAGCGCGTCGACATTTCCATGCTGGATTGTCAGGTCGCGCTGCTGGAGAACCCGATCGCGCGCTACTCGGCGACCGGGAGCGTGCCAAAGCCGCTCGGCATCCGCCATCCTTCAATCACGCCGTTTGACATGTTCGCCACCAAGGACGGTTTTATTGTCATCGCAGTTGGCAATGATGCCTTGTTCACCAAGCTCTGCAACGCCCTCGGCCGCAGCGAATGGGCACAGGAGGCAAGATTCGCTACGGTGCCGTCGCGCAATGAACACCATGTCGCGCTCAAGGCCTGCCTGGAGTCGCGCCTGG
>CAZQLF010000309.1:0-4424 GCA_964594035.1 uncultured Rhodospirillaceae bacterium
TCAGACGCTAGACCCCCTCAGCTGGCGCAGCGCCGCCGTCGACACCCGTGAATAAAACGCGCAAATCGGCCGTTCTCATAGCGGCGGCCGACAAGGGGGATTTGCACCCGCAATCGAAATCTGCCCGGCCGCCCCGGAAGGAATGCGGCTTTGGCCGGAAAAACACTGGCGCTGGCGTTGTGGGCAGGCCTGGGCAGCATGTGCCTTGGCATCTACATCGTCCTGTTGCCGGCACTTCTGCCGGCTCGCGACTTTTGGCTGTGGCCCGCCTGTTACTGGGCCGGCGGCGGTTTGACATTTGCCGGCGGCCTCGCCATCGATATATCGGTCCTTCTCATGGTCGCGCGATTCGCGCGCGCGCATCTCGCAGTCATAAGGAGGCATTGGGCGGCGTAAGTCATGTAGCCCGGCTACAGCGGATGCGACGAGGGGTCGATGAGGCTTGCCACCATCCTGTTGGTGATTTGGCTGCTGGTCAGTGCGTTCTGGGGGCAGTACGTCTACAGCGCCTGGCGCCAAACCGTCGACCCAAACAACGCCATGATCGCCGCGGTCGATCGATGCGACACTCTGTTTCCGCCGCGCGCTGACGGCTACGCCTCCGAAGCCGGCAATTCCTGGAGCGTCTGGGAGGCGAATATGGAAAGCGCCCACCCTGAATGCGCGCCGGCCGTGGGTTCGGTCGGGTTCCTCGAGTTCGTGGCAATGCAGGCACCCCAGCGCCTGGCCATACGCCAGAAAGCCGAAAACGAGAACGGCAGCGTCACGAAAGGTGCGATTGTCGCCGGGGCCTCAGGGCCACCGGTGCTGTTTCTCGTCGGATTGATGGTGACCTTGCTCGTCAGGGCGCACCGGTCGCGGCACGCCTAAGCACGCATCAAGCGCCGGCTTCAACTCGACTTGGGAAAACAGGCCGTCGCGCTGAGTGTCGGATTCATGTTCACGTACGGGATGTAGAGTTTCACCGTGTAGGATCCCGTCACCTGCATGCCGCAGGCGGCCGCCGTGTTGAGCGTAAAGGCCGTGCCCGGAAGCGTGGAACCGCCGATCCCGGCAGCCCAGGACTGCAGCAGGGTATTGGTTCCACAAAGGCTGGAGTTCACCGCGGCACATCGGGCAGCCTGCTGAGCCCCGTAATGCAGCGCATTCAGGGTCCAAAGAAGGCGCCCCACTTCGATCACGCCCATAATCAGAAGCAGGAACAAGCCACCGACAAAGGCGAACTCCACCAGCGTTGCCCCCTTTCGGCAGCCGGGCAGCCGCCGCGCCGCACGCCCGGTTCCTCTCGCGACAAAAGCAACTTGCTGGAAATTGCGCCACATGATCATGCGCCGCTCACTGGATGCGGACCGTCGAACTCGCCGTCAGCGTGCTCGAGCCGCTGAAGATCAAATAGGTGAAAACCGGCCTGTAGGTGACCTGCGTGCTGACGGTCACATAGGCGCCCGGGCTTGCACCGCTGGCGCAGGCCGTCAGGGCCGAACAGGCGCTCGGGCTGAAGGCACTGCCGGGCGACGAATAAGTGATCGTTGTTCCGTCCGCACAGCCGCAGGCCAGCGCCGGCGCGGGCGTTGCCGACATGCTGCCGAGGCCAGTGGCGCTGTTGACCGCCGAGAGAATGTTCGTCTGCGTCGTTGTGCTGGTGCCGCTCCAGCCGTTCACGAACGCGTATTGCGTGCCCGCCTCGGCTGCGGTCATCAGCTGGGTTTTAACGTAGAAACCCAGCCCCAGATCGACCAGGGGAAGCAGCAGCAAAACGAGGACAGGCATCACCACGGCGAACTCGATCAGGGCGACGCCCCGGTGGTCCGCGACAAATCTGGCGACCCGGCCCGCCAATCGGCCGCGCCCGCTCTTTCCAACTGCCAGGCAACTCATCTTGCCGCTCATTCTACCAGTGCCACGGTGATCGGGCCAAAGACATTCACGCCGGTGCCGGCGCAGGCGTTGACATGGAGCGAGGGCGTACCCTGCCACTGCAGGGTATCGCCGATGATCTGCAGGCAGCCGGTGCTGCTGGCGCTGGGCGTGCCCTGATAGGTCAGGTTGCCTTCGGGGAAGTAGACGGCGCCGACGATCGAGGAGCTCGGACCGCCATAGAATGTGCTGCAGTTCGTGTTGCAATTGCCGTTATTGGCCAGCGTGTCTTGGGTAGCCAAGCGATCCTGGATGATGGCGAAACCCTTGGTAGAGAGGGACGAGTTGGAGTCCGGCGCCACCATGCTGGTTGTCGCAGTCGAGCTCTGCATGTTGAACGTGCCGACCCCGGTACCGCCTGTAGCACTGCTGGTCAGGATGATGGTGGCATTGCTGGTGACCAGCGACGAGTTGGAGCCGAGGTTGATGCTGCCCTGATCGATGAAGTAGATGCCGTCGGTCAAGGTCAGCGTCCCATTGCTGAGATTGACGTTCGCCTTGATCGTTCCGCCGCCGCTGAAGGACGTCGTGCCGGTGATGTCGGTGCTCCGGATGATAGTCGACGTCGTCGTGTAAGTCTGGCCGGGCACGAGGGTCGGAATATGCGAATCGGCGTAGGGATCAGGCACCGTTTTCCCTGTCGTGACCGCGCCCGGCGAGGAATAGCTCGCCCCGCCGGTTGTCCCGATGCCGCCGTCGACGGAAATGCTCGTCGCGGTCACGCTGACCGAGCCCTGCAGGTAAAACGCATTGCTCTTGGCCGAGCCGCCGCTGGCGCTGGAATTGACGGCAATGCCGCAATCGACGCTGACGCTGGCGTTGCCCGACAGGTTGAAGGCCATCGCCGCAGACGGGTTCAATGCCAGCAGGCAGTCGCCCTTGGAGTAATCGATCGCCGCGACCGACCGGGTCGAGATGGTCGTTCCGGCGGTGAACAGCGATGAGAGAAGGCTCTTCCCAGGCTGGGAAATGATGACTTCAACGGCCAGGTGGTTGTAGCTCGAACCCGAGTGGCTGCCGCTGGCGGGCGGAATATTGACCGTTACCGTCGTGGTGCCGCTATTGGCAAACCCGTGTTGCGTCGTGCCGCTGGTCGCCTCGTGTTGGGCGTTGGTGTCCCCGGTACTCGATCCCGGCAGATTGAGTTTCAGGACATTGACCGCGCTCTCGGCACCAATGTCGGATGCGTTCTGCATCTGCCGGCGCGTCGAGTACCACAGGGAACCATCGGTCCCGAGACCGACCGCGCCGATGACGACGGAGATCGCAACGGCAAAGGTGACGGCGATGTTGCCCCGCCGGTCGCCGAAAGCCCGCCGGCCTGTGGCGAAAATGGCCCATCCGGCCTGCTTCAGCAGTCGACGGGCTCCGGAAACGGATGGCTCTGGCGCCCGTGCCGGGCGCTTCGCCGGCCGCAAATTTTGATTAAGCGATTGAATTTTATCCATTTTTCCTGGCTTCCCTCATCTCCGGCCGCCTCAAGGCGCATTTTGCCGTGACTGGTATAACGGGCCGTTAAGCCCGTTTATTCTAGCTTTTTTTACCATTGGTCTGATAATTGTCTCAGCGAGAGACTTGAGATCGCCCAACAGCAACCAATACTCGATAACAGGTATTCCAGCTCCCCTATGAGTTCGCGTCGAAAAGTCTATCGCAGAACGGGCCGTCCTGGCCGGGTCTGGCCGGCGGCGGTTGTTGCGCTCGCTGCCGGATCGGCAGCACTGCTGGTCAACCTTTCACCGGCGCGGCTGCAATCCCATGATGGCAGTCCGGTTGCTGGCCTCGATGGGCATTATCTGGGCGCTCTGACGTTCGGTGCGACCGCCTTCGCCAACAACGGAAATGGAGGTGGGAACGGCGGTGGCAATGGGGGTGGCGGCGGCAATGGCAATGGCGGCGGCAACGGTAACGGCGGCGGCAGCAGCAATGCTGGGGGCAATGGCAATGGCAGTGCGAACAGCAACGCCGGCGGCCTGGCCAAAGCCAAGGGAAAGACCCAGGCTGACACCAGCGCGGACACGACGAGTACAGGCGCCACAACCAGTGGCGAGTCACTTGCCGGCCATGATGTGACGCCTCATGAGGTCCTGGCCATCGATGCGAACGATGCCGCCATCGATCGGTTGCGTGAGCTGGGCTTCTCGGTGATCGATCAGCGTGAGCTGCCCGCGCTTGGATTTTCCCTGCTGCGGCTGCACACACCAGGCAACCTCGACTCCTTCCACGGACTGGCGCTGCTGCGCGCGGCACTGCCCGAGGTGACCGCCGATGTGAACGCGCTCTACCAGCCTTACCAGGGCCAGGGTGGAGAGGCGCCGCAAACCGAGCTGGCATCGCTGCCGTCGAACGATTACGGCCTGCGCATGGTCGGCTGGCCAGAGGCGACGTCCTGCGGGGCCGGACATCGTATCGGCCTGATCGATACAGCCGTGTCCGTCCGTTCACCGGTTCTGGCGGCCGACAGGATTCACCAGCGTTCCTTTGTCGATAGCGGCCAGGCGGACGGC
>CAZQLF010000310.1:0-4410 GCA_964594035.1 uncultured Rhodospirillaceae bacterium
GGACGTTATCGCCGGGGTGGGCCAGCAGTCGGACTCACCGGTTCCGCTGCCCTATCCACGGCGCCTATAGAATGAATTGCCCGGCGGAATTTCTTGCGCTGGCCGAACGGCTGGCGGAGGCGAGCGGCAAGATTGTGCGCCGCTACTTTCGCACCGGCGTCGAAATCATCACCAAGTCGGATTCGAGTCCTGTCACTGTTGCCGATCGTGAAACAGAACAGGCGCTGCGCCAGCTGGTGAAGCTCGCCTATCCCGCGCACGGGCTGCTGGGCGAAGAGTTTCCGCCCGAGCGCGCCGATGCTGAATACGTCTGGATCTTCGATCCCATCGACGGCACGAAGTCCTTCATCACCGGGCGGCCCTTCTTCGGCACGCTGATCGCACTCCTCCACCGCGGCAAGCCGATCCTGGGCGTGATCGATCATCCCGCGATCGGCGAGCGCTGGATCGGGGCTGCCGGCCATCCGACAACCTTCCAGGGCAAGCCGGTGAAGGCCCGAAGCTGCGGCGATATCGGCCAGGCCGTGCTCGCCGCGAGCTCTCCGCATATGTTCGGCACGCCCGCTGCGGCGGAAGCGTTTGGGCGCGTGCAGCGTAAGGCGGGCCTGACGCTCTACGGCGCAGATTGCTACGCCTATGGGCTGATTGCTTCCGGCTTCCACGACATCGTGGTCGAAGCCAATAACGGCATTCACGATTTCCTGCCGCTGGTGCCGGTGGTCGAAGGTGCCGGTGGCATCATCACCGATTGGGACGGCAAGCCGCTCGGTGTCACCTCCGGTGACAAGGTCCTGGCTGCCGGCGACAGGCGCATGCATGAGGCGGCGCTCAAGCTGATCAAGGGCTAAGCGCCCTCACCCCGCCGGCATGCTCGGGCTTGACCCGAGCATCCATCTTCTTCCGCCTCAGCTTTCGAAAACCATGGATGGCCGGGTCAAGCCCGGCCATGACGATCGAATAGTCAATGCCGCATCGTCGGCAGGACAAGGCGGTCAATCCAGTTGCGCACTTCGGCCAGGCGCACATCCTCGCTCATGACGTCGTCGTCGATGCCGAGCAGCCAGGCGATGTCCTTGCGGCTCGGGTCCTGGTGCAGCACTTCCAGCATGTCGACGTACTTCTTCGCGGCCTCGGCGTCCTTGAAGAATCCCAGCGAGACCAGCTTGGCGATGCGGCAATAGGTGAGCCGCGCCAGCTCATGGAGGTTGTATTCGGGGTGATACTGCAGGCCCCAGAACTGCCCGCCCTTATGCATCACCGCCACCGCCTGCACATGGGTGAAGGCATTGGAGGCGAGCAGCACGGCGCCGGTCGGCAGATGGGTGATCTCGTCGACATGGCTGATGAAGGCGTCGAATACGCTGGTCTTGCCGAAATAGAGCGGATGACCGCGGCCTTCCGGCGTCAGCCCGATCTTTCGGGCAATTCCCATTTCGCGGCCGCGCGGATTGGCGCGCACAATGCCGCCGGCAGCCACGATTGCCATCTGTGCCGCCCAGCACCTGCCGAAACTCGGCAATTTGGATTCGAAGGCGGCTATGGCGAGTTCGATCTGCGGGCCGACGCGCGGATCGTTTTCGTAGATGTCGAGGCTGCAGCCGGTCCAGGCGATCCCGTCATATTGTTCAAGGGCGGCGCCCCTGGGCAGTGCCGCACCCGGATCGGCCGGATGGACGACATCGCATTCCGCCCCCGGCAGGCATTTCTTCAGCATGCCGACATAGAGATCGCCCGCGGCCGATGCGCCGCCGGCGGCCAGCTCATCGCGTCCGGCCTTGTGATAGCCGTCGATCACCAGGAAGCGGGCCGAACCGCGCCCGCGCCCATTCGTGTGGCCATTCGTCGTGGCGGTTGCACTCATAAGGCGGGCTCCTTCGGCTTGCCGGCTGGCGATTTATCGGCCGGCGATTTATCGGCCTGCAGTTTATCCTCCGGCTCCTCGGCGGGATAGTCGGCGCGGACCGATTCCATGCGGTCGGCCTTGCGCAGCTGGGGAAACAGGAAAGACCAGATGACGGCGACCGACAGCGTGATGCTGCCGCCGACTACCACCGCCAGAACCGGCCCCAATAGTTGCGCGCCCGTACCGGCGACGAAGGCGCCGAGTTCGTTGGAGGCGCCGATGAAGACGGATTCCACTGCCACCACCCGGCCGCGCAGTGCATTGGGTGTTGCTAGCGGCACGATGGAGCCGCGGATATACATGCTGACATTGTCCGCGGCACCCAGGATCGCCAGAGCCGCGAACGAAATCCAGAAGCTGGTGGAGAGACCGAAGGCGAGCGCGCAAATCCCGAAGATGCCCACAGCGATAAACAGGCGCTGGCCGATATGCCGCTTCAGCGGCCACTGCGTGAGGAAGAGCGCGATGCCGACGGCGCCAAGTCCGGGCGCGCTGCGTAGGATGCCGAGCCCTTCGGGTCCGGTATGCAAAACGTCCTTGGCAAAGACCGGCAGCAAGGCGGCAGCACCGCTGAACAGCACCGCGAACAGATCCAGCGAAATGGCGCCCAGCAGGATCTTGTTGGTGAAGATAAGGCGGACACCGGCCAGAAGCGACTCCGCCGTCGGCCGCTCACCGGACGTCGTGGCGGCCCGCTGCGGGCGAACCATGAGCATGGCGATGGCGCTCGCGACCAGGGACACACTCACCGCGCTATAGACCACCAGCGGGCCGGCCGCGTAAAGGAAGCCGCCCAGCGCCGGGCCGCCGATGGTGGCGATCTGCCAGCCGATGCCCGACCAGGCGACCGCGCTGGGAAAATCATCGGGCGGGATCAGGTTCGGCATCATCGCGCGCTGCGCCGGGGTCGAAATCGCGCGCGCCACTCCGAAGGTGAAAGCGACTGTCAGGATCCCGGCGACGCTGACCCTGTCGAAGGCAACCATGGCAATCAACGCCGAGGCGGCGGCCGCTTCCGCCAGCACCCCCAGGAACACCACCATCCGGCGGTCGAAGCGGTCGGCGATCTGGCCGCTGACCAGCGCGAGCACGAAGGCCGGCAGGAATTCGGCAAGGCCGACGAGGCCGAGATCGAACGGCTTTCCGGTCAGGTAATAGATTTGCCAACCCAGCGCCACGCCCTGCATGGCGAGCGCCGACGTCGCCAGGAATGACGCCGAGAGATAGAAGGCGAAGTCGCGATTGCGAAGAGCGGCAAACCCCGCGGCGCTGGCAACCGGCATGGGACCTCAGCTCATTCAGCCGGCCAGCCGGTCAATGATCCCCGGCAGTTCGGCATGGGCAGCACAGATCGCGTCGGCGCTGGTCTTGTCCTTGTCGGCCGCCCGGGTGGCGACGAACAGCACCGCCTTCATGCCCAGCTTCTGCGGGCCTTTCACATCGTTGTGGTCGCGGTCGCCGATATGAACCATTTCCTCTATGCTCACGCCCATCTGGCGCGCGGCGGATTCGAACATCGAGCGATGGGGCTTGGAATAACCCACCTCGTCGGAGAAGGCGAAGCCGTCGAAATGACGCGAGAGATCGTAGCTCGCCAGCAGCCGGCGCAGCGCGTGGCCGGGTGAGACAATGGCGTCGGAGACGATGCAGGTGCGATAGCGGCCGTGAATCGACGCAAGGGCTTCGGCAATGCCGGGGATCAGGTCCGGCCGAATATCGACTTCCATGTCCTCATGCTTGCGCACGACCTCGGCGAACTCTGCGGCCGGCAAGGCGCGGCCCAGGCCCTTGAGTGCCACTTCGAGACGCTCGCCGATTTTCCAGGTGACATGCTGGTCGTGCCACACGCGATTGAAGGCGGCATCGGCTACTTCGTAGGCCAGCGCCACCTCGGCCTCGCTGATCGGCTTGTGGCGGTTCAGCGCCGCCCAGAGCAGGTGCCGGCGCTCCGCCTTTTTGGTGCGTAGCCCCTGGGCCTTGCGCTTGGGCTCGTCGGAATCGTCGTGAACGATCGTGTCCCACAGGTCGAAGGTGACGGCTTTGATCTTGCGGCTCACGGCTGGGCTCCGATGGCGAGAATCGCCGGAAGAGAAAGGCCGCGGAACCTAGCGGCAGTAGTGGGTTATGGCAACGGTGCCTGGCGATACCTCATCCGCGCCACATTCCGCCGGTATGACGGAAACGTTAGGTGAATCAGGCCCCTAGACTCGCTAATCAAGCATCGAACGGCCTGCCCGCAATCCCGTATACTCGCCAGCCTGACGGCCAAGGAGTTCCGATGCGTCTTTTTCGCCTGCTGCCCCTTCTGTTGGCAGTGCTGCCTCTCCTCCTTTCGACCCCCCAAAGCCAGGCCGACAGCCCCATCCGTACGGTGACTGGGCTCGCTTTGCTGGGCGAACCGAAATACGGAGCGGATTTCAAAAATTTCGATTGGGTCAACCCGGATGCGCCCAAGGGCGGCGAGGTACATGTGGGCGTCGTGGGCAGTTTCGATACATTCAATCCTT
>CAZQLF010000311.1:0-4404 GCA_964594035.1 uncultured Rhodospirillaceae bacterium
GGGCCGTTACGCCCTTAGCGGGCAAGGCCGATTGGGAAACCACCATGGCGCTCTGCAGTGCGCTTGGCTTCCCGATGACCTACAATCATCCCAGCGAGATCATGGACGCGATCGCCCGGCTGACACCGACCTTCAAGGGCGTCAGCTTCAAGCGCATCGAGGAGCTGGGCAGTATCCAGTGGCCCTGCCACGACACGGCGCCGGAAGGAACCCCGACCATGCATATCGGCGGCTTCGTGCGCGGCAAGGGTAAGTTCGTGGTGACGGAGTTCGTCGCCACGGATGAAAAGGTGACACGCCGCTTCCCGCTGCTGCTGACCACGGGCCGCATCCTCTCCCAATACAATGTCGGCGCCCAGACACGGCGCACCGAGAACGTGGTCTGGCATCCCGAGGATGTGCTGGAGATCCACCCGCACGATGCCGAGTTCCGCGGCATCCGCGACGGCGACTGGGTGGCACTGGCGAGCCGGTCGGGCGAGACGACGCTGCGCGCCAAATTCTCGAACCGGGTGCAGCCCGGCGTGATCTACACGACCTTTCACCACGCGGTGACCGGCGCCAATGTCGTGACCACGGATTTCTCCGACTGGGCGACCAACTGTCCGGAATACAAGGTGACGGCCGTGCAGGTGCGGCTCACCAACCGCCGCTCGCCCTGGCAGGAGGCGGAGGACGATTTCCGCGAGAAGTCGCGGCGCATCGAAGTCCATGCAGCCGAATAAAGTCGAAATTCCAGAGACTGCCGCCGAAGCGCCCGCTGCTGCCCCGCTGCAGCGGGTTGCGGCCCGGCGCCTGCTTGCCGCGGGCGAGGTGGCCACGATCGAATCCGTCGCCGCCGAGGTGCCGGTCGCCCTTGTCTATAACGGCACCTCGCATGCGGTGATGATGGCCACACCCCAGGACCTTGGTGATTTTGCCCTGGGGTTCAGCCTGTCGGAAGGAATCCTGCGCCGGCCCACCGAGCTGGCCACACTCGAGATCGTCGAAACGTCCGGCGGCATCGAAGCCCGCATGCAGATTGATCGACGGCGCGCGGCGATGCTCGATATCCGCCGGCGCAATCTTGCAGGGCGCACCGGTTGCGGTATTTGTGGCGTGGACAGTCTCGAGACGGCCCTCAGGCCTCTTCCGAAACTATCGCCCTCACTGGCGCCGCCGGCTGAAGCGGTCCGCCGTGCCCTCGCAGCTTTGCCGGCGGCCCAGCATCTCAATAGCGAAACGCATTCCGTCCACGCCGCCGCGTTTGCCGATCTGGAAGGCCGGATCGTCCTGCTGCGCGAGGATGTCGGCCGCCACAACGCGCTCGACAAGCTGATCAGCGCCATGGCGGGTGCCGGCACCGATCCGGCGAACGGTTTTGTGGTGATCACCAGCCGCTGCAGCATGGAAATGGTGCAGAAGGCGGCGACCATCGGCATTCCGACCCTGGTTGCGATTTCGGCGCCAACGACACTGGCGATCAAACTGGCCCAAGAGTCGAGCTTGCGCATGATCGCCTTGGCGCGTGCCGACAGCCTGACGGTCTATAGCGAAGGCCTATCGAAGGAGACCGCATGACGGTCCAGCGTCTCGTTTACATGGCCAACCAGATCGCCACATTCTTCGCCGGCGACGCGAAGGACAAGGCGGTCGCGGCCACGGCCGATCACCTGCACAAGTTCTGGGATCCCCGCATGCGCAGGCAGATCCTGGAGCATCTGGCTCAGCACAAAGGCGAAGGCCTCAGCCCCGTCGCACTGGCCGCGGTCCAGGGGCTTGCCGCCGAGACCACGGCAAAGACGGGCTGACGCGGCCCTAGCCCGGAATCAGCGAATAGCGCACGATGCAATAGATGGCGTGGATCGCATCCCTGAGGCCGATCTTCTTGCCTTCCGCATAAGTGCGGCCGCGATAGCCGATGCCGATCTCGTAAACGCTGGGCAGCGGGCGAAGGCGCGCGATCTTTGCCGTGACCTCCGGCTCGAAGCCGAAGCGCTCCTCTTTCAGCTGGATGCGGCCGAGGATCTCGCGGCGGAACACCTTGTAGCCGGTTTCCATGTCGGTGAGGTTGAGGTTCGTGCACATGTTCGACAGCAAGGTCAGCGCCCGGTTGGCGACGCTGTGCCAGAAATAAAGGACGCGGGCCGCCTCGCTGCTGCGGAAGCGCGAGCCATAGACGACATCGGCATGGCCCTCGACGATGGGCCGCAACAGTTTGCGGTATTCGGAGGGGTCGTATTCCAAATCGGCATCCTGGATCAAAACGACGTCCCCGGTTGCCTGCGCGATGCCCGTGCGGATCGCCGCACCCTTGCCGCGATTGCGCTCATGGCGCACGAGGCGCACTCGCGTGTCGGACCGGGCAATCTCCTCGATCCTGTCGGGCGAGGCATCCCGCGAGCCATCGTCCACGACGACGACCTCGAGCCGCAGGCCGAGCGTGTCGGCAGCGAAGACTCGCTTCAGGATAGCCTCGATGGTGGCGCCTTCGTTGAAGCAGGGCACGACGACCGAAAGCGATGTGACGGCCGCGTCCATTGTCAGGCGGTCCACCGGGCGGCCAGCACTGACAGGCGGCCCACCGGCGATGAAGCCCCAACGCGCTCGAGCTGCTGCAAGACGAGAAGTCCTCCGATCACGATCATCTGCGTCCCGCTTTGGGTGACCCGCGATGCCGCGGTGCCCAACTGCCAGAGCAGGTCTGCGCCCGTCATGGCGAATATCAGGCCGGTCGCACCCAGATAAATCACACCCGCCAGCAACGGAAGCCATGACGCCGGCAACGCCGGCATTTTCTGCTGGCGCGCCAGGACAAGGATCACCAACACAATGAGGGCCGGAATGGCAACCCGCCCCAACAAAAGAGTCCAACTGACGATCAGCCAGAGTGCCGCCGGGTCGGCGAGCCGCGGCCAGAGATCCGCGAAGCTGAAGCCTGCACCCGGCAAGGCCCAAGTCACCTTTATCACATGCCAGGCGAGGAAGCCGACAAAAGGCAGCGGCGCCAGGATCAGCGCGGGCCAGGAGGGGCGCGGGAGGTTGAACTTTCGGATCGCCGGGAGAAAGCCAAAAGCCAGAATGATGGCAAGGGCGACCACCTGGCCTTCGACCTTGATCCCAAGTGCGACGCCAAGGGCGCCCATCCCGGCAAGAAAGGCGGCATCGCTCCTGCTCTCGATCCAGGCGGCAAGGAACAGAACTGCACAGGCGGAATAGAGCGCGAGGTAGCCATCCATCGAGCCGTTGTAGAGAAATTTGTTAGGGATCATCGTGAAGGCGAGGATGGCGAGCGCCATGCTGAGCCGCGTGCGCCGCAAGGTCATCACGGCCAGGATCGGCACCGGCAGCAGCAGGGCGAGCGACAGCTTGGGCAGGTACTCGTTCCAGAACCCGACAACCTGCGCGACCTCGGCGCCGAGGCCGGGGACCAGCATCGGATAATCCGCGTGGTGGAAACCGCTGCCGCTGGTAAGACCCATGTCTGGCAGTACGCCACCGCCATAGAAGATCATCTTGGCGTGGAAGAACCAGATCGAGCGCGCGTCCCAATCCTGCAGCGGATCGAGGACGATGGCGATGGTTCCGACGATCAGCACGGCCGCGGCAAAGAGCCAGGATCGCCAGTGCTCTGGCGTCGAGAAAGTGCGGCGCCAGCACCACAGCGTAGCAAGACCCAGGCATAGGGCAATCAATGCCCCGACGATCAATACCGCCGTGAGGTGGCCGAGCACGAGCAGGAGCGCGTAGTTGAGCGACAGACCGAAGCTCCAGGCCGCGGCCAGCAAATAGAGGCTGTCGTTCTCCTGTCGCGGCTTGCCGGCGAGCAGCAAAGCCGGCAGCGCGCCGAGCCCGGCGATGAAAACCCAGGAAAGACTAAGGGCAGCGAGCAAGAACGAACTCGTCGCGCCGTTCGACCAGGCTGCACTGGGCAGGCAGCGTCTCGTCGGCAAAGGCGAGGTACCAGGGCGTGTCGCCATCGGCCGGCCGGATCGGCCAGGCTCCTTCGACAAGCCGCTGGTTGTCCGGGCTTCTGTCCCAATGGGCGAGACGATCTGAGGCACGATAGCGATCGACACCATGACTGCGCAGCAGGGCTATCGCCTCTTGAACTTCCGGCGGCAACACACGCTCGCCGCCCTGGGGTGTCATCGCCTCGGCAAAGTTGCGCGGCAGGCGAACGAGGAAAAAATCGTGGATGGCGTTACGCGACAACCCGCCGGGCGGATTGATCACCCAGATCGCCGCGGCCGCCACGAGGATGGCTAGGACGACCAGGATGTCGCGCCGGTACCCCGGCATCGGTGCCCTTAGTGACATGCCCCCACGGTTCACCGGATCGATCAGTCGCAACAAGAGACGTCAGAAAAGTGGCGGAGGGGATGAGATTCGAACTCACGATAGGGCTTTAGGCCCTATAACGGT
>CAZQLF010000312.1:0-4398 GCA_964594035.1 uncultured Rhodospirillaceae bacterium
GGATGCCGCGCCAGGTGGAGAATGCGCCGAAGCGAAGCAGCAGATCCTCGCTGCTCCCGGTAAACGCGAACTGTCCGGCGAGAGCCGTCAGCACGGTGAAGGGTTGGATAGCCCACCCCACACAGGGCGCGGGCGACCAACCGGGATCGAGATCGCTCCGGCGCCAATTCAGCGTATTGGGCGGATTGGCATAGACGGGATAAGCGGGCGCTCCCGGTGTGCAGGGCACTTGAGGTCCCGGGTTTGCCTGAGCGGCCGCTGCGGTGGCGGAAAGCGCGATGGCAACCGCAGCAGCCATCGCCGCAAAGGTCCGGCGCGGCCGGGCCGCGCCGGACTGAAAAGAATTAGCGGCCGGCCGGTTTCTTGGCGGCCGGCTTACCCTTGTCTTTTTTCGGTTTCTTCTTTTCGCGGCCGCTACGCAGCTGACCCTTGGCCATGATGGTGTTCCTTTCCCAGTTGGTGGCCTCGTTGCCGGGCAATCTTGCGCTTCCATCGAGGGGCGCGGCTGTCGCCCGCCTTGCCGATCGGGTTCGGCCCGATCCGGTCTCGTGAAGTTTAGCGCCATGCACGCCCAGCGCAATAACTCACGCAATCAGACGCGGCCTTCCGCGCCCAGGAAATGGCCGAAGGCCATCAGCGGCTCGACGCGATCACAAATGATCTTCACCGTTGCCAGCATGGGTACGGCGACCAGCGCGCCGGGCACACCCCACATCCAGTACCAGAACACCAGCGCGATGATGACCAGCACCGGGTTCAGTACGAAGCGCCGGGCCAGCAGCATGGGCGTCAGTGTCTCCCCTTCCAGCAGGTGGATGATGAGATAGAGGCCGGCCGGCAGCAGGGAATGCCAGATGGTGCCGAAGGTCATCAGCCCGGCGAGGAACAGCACGGCAATCCCGCAAAGCGGCCCCAGGATGGGAATGAAGTTGAGGGTGAAGGCCATGGCGCCCCACAACACGGGATCGGACATGCCGAGCGCGAAGGTGGCGAGTCCCGTGGCAATGCCGACCAGCAGATTCATCAGGCTGATGGTGGCGAGATAGACGGAGAGATTGCTTTCGATCTCATGAGCGATCGCTACCACCTGTTTCTTGTTGCTGAGGGTCGGCAGGATCTCCACAAAACGGCGCAGGAACAGATCCCCGGACAGAAGCAGGAAGAACAGCAGGACGATGGTCGTGCCGAGGCCGGCCAGCAGGCTGCGCGTGCCGCTCAAGAGGAAACTGCCAAGGCCCGGGCCGGCCACGGTCACATTCAGCCCCTCGCTGGCGCCCGGAGGCTCGGTGATCTTCTCCACCTGCTTGGTGGCGTTCTGCAGTTGTGCGATGGGCTCCTTGATGAAGAAGAGTTCGGATTCGAGCTGCGAGAGGCTGCTTGGCGCCTTGGATATCCAGCTCGCAGCCGGTGCCGACAGCATGAAACCCAGGGCGCCCAGCGCGCCCACGAGGATGAATATCACCAGGATCGCCGCCGGCAGCTTTGGAATATGGACGCGCATGAAGGCGCGCATGACAGGCTGCAGCACGAGATAGAGGATCATGGCGAAGACGATCGGCAGCAGAATTTCGCCGGCGAAGTAGAGCGTGTACAGCAGCAGGAAGAGGAAGATTCCGGCCAGCAGAAAAGTTTGCAGATTGCGCGGCGCAGGCCACGGAATCCGGCGTTCGGACGGCGTGGCACTCGTGGCGGCGGCCGATCCCTCGTCCCCGGTCGCGGCAGTCAGCTTGGGATCATCATCGCGCGGCGGGAGATTGGCCGGCGCGCTTGCTGGTGCCCGCCCATTCATGACCGCCGCCCACCATTTCCCGCCATCATGCCGAGCAGGGCCGCCAGGATAAGGGCCGCACCCTTATGCTCCTTGATGACCTGGCCTGCTTCCGTCAGCAGAGCTTCGACCTGCAATTCCGGTTGCGCCCGAACAGGCTGCCGCCGCCGCGTCAGCACCCAGGCACTGATTGCCAGGATACCGCCCACCATGACGCAAAGGGCCGCGACTATCAGAGGAGCGCCAATGGGCCCGAGCGACGGCGTCAATCCGGTCCACACGGCCGCACAGATGCAGCCCCAGGCGGCGCCCGCCAGGACCAAGGCGAGGCCCGCCAGGACCAGGGCCGCGATCATGCGTCCGGTAAAGACTTTAAATGCCGAAGTCTGGCTCGAAGCCGCGAGCGTCGTCAGCGCCAGTTTCAGCAGGTTGCCCATGAGGGCTGGGCGCTCAGCGCGACAGCAGGCGGCTGACGATCATCCCGGCCCCGAAGGCGACGAGCAGGCTGGTGATCGGCCGCTCTTCGACCTGACGGCTGATCGCCTGGACCGAGCGCTCGCCGCGGTCCGAAAGATTTTCGTAAATGTCCGACGCGCGCTCGTTCAGTTGCGTCAGCAGGCTCTGTGCCGCCTCACTGGCACCATCCACGGCACCATTCTTCATCTGATCCATCAGCCGCCCGAGGTCGCGCTTCAGCGTGCCGAGATCGTCGACGATCGTGTCGAAACCGGCGGCTTCTGCGCGGCGGCGTGCTTTTGCTGTAGCCATTGGAGCGATCTCCACCTGATTGGCATGTTGTCGATGATAGCGATGAGTTCCTGCAAAACGAACGACAAGCGTCCTGGCGGGCCCTGTCGGGACCACCGGGACGCTGCGGGTAGTCTCACCGGCTCAAAAACCTAACCCCCAATCTGCTGAATGGTTTCAGACTGGCCAAAGGCTCCCCAAAAGGCTCCCGCCGCACATTGTTTCGGGCCGGCAGGCTCGACAGGCGCGGGCTTCTATGGTTTTTGGCGGCTTGGCTTTCTTGCGTTGTATCGGCCGGGTCATGGCAGAATTCGATTACATCGTGGTGGGCGGCGGCATGGCGGGAGCCTCGGCTGCCTATGAGCTTGCGGGCTTTGCTCGCGTGCTGCTGATCGAGATGGAAGAGCGTTGCGGCTATCACAGCACCGGCCGCTCCGCTGCGCTCTATGTCGAGACTTATGGCAACCGCACGGTTCGTGGGCTCACGACGGCGGGCAAAAGCTTTTATCTCGATCCGCCATCAGGTTTTACCGATCAGCCGCTGCTGCATCCGCGCGGCGTCATGCTGATCGGCCGGCCGGATCAGGAGGCGAGCCTCGACGCCGCCATGGCGGAGGTGGGGGGGTTGCGCAGCAATATCCGGCGGATCTCGGCGGAGGAAGCCTATCGGCGCTCGCCGGTACTGAAGCCCGGATATGTCGGCGGCGCGGTGCTCGACCCCGCGTGCATGGATATCGAGGTGAATGCCCTCCATCAGGGTTATTTGCGCGGGCTAAAGGCGCGCGGCGGCGAGCTGCGCACCGATGCGGCTCTCCACGGCCTGACACACAGCAATGGCGGCTGGACCGCCGAGACCAAAGCGGGAAAATTCCAGGGCCGTGTCGTGGTCGATGCCGCGGGCGCATGGGGCGATGAAGTTGCAGCGCTGGCCGGCGCGAAGCCGGTGGGCCTTACACCCAAGCGGCGCACCGCCATCCTGTTCCAGCCGCCGGCAGGCAACGATACGCGCACCTGGCACAGCGTCATCGATGTGGACGAGCAGTTCTATTTCAAGCCCGACGCTGGCCGCGTCATGGCGTCGCCCGCTGATGAGACGCCGATGGAGCCCTGCGACGTGCAGCCCGAAGAACTCGACATCGCCATCCTGATCGACCGGCTCGAGCAGGCGGCGGACCTTTCGATCCGCCGCATCGAAAACCGCTGGGCGGGCTTGCGCACCTTCGCCAGCGACAAGACGCCGGTCGTGGGTTTTGACCCGTCGATCGGGGATTTCTTCTGGCTGGCGGGCCAGGGCGGCTATGGCATTCAGACCGCGCCCGGCATTTCGCGCCTGGTTGGCTCACTGGTCCGCGGCAAAGGCGTGCCATCGGACATCGCCGATCTTGGCGTCAGCGAACAGGCGCTCTCGCCCGCGCGATTTGCGAACGGACAGGGAGGATAGCGATCATGCCGACGGGAGCCGAAGCGGCCCATACGGTGATCAGCGCCCGCGCGCTGGCCGAGCTCGACGACTGGCGCCTGGACGAGCGGGTGAAGGGCGTTCCGGGCGGCGTGCACGACCTTCGCCTGGGCGATGTGGGCCACAAGGGCTGGAACCTGCTGAGGGAGGATCTCCCGCTGCCCGTCGCCGTGCTGAAGACCGGTGCCTTGGACAACAACAGCCGCTGGATGACGCAATTCCTGCGCGCGACCGGCGCGGTCATCGCACCCCATGGCAAGACGACCATGAGTCCCCAGCTCTTCCAGCGCCAGCTCGCCGACGGCGCCTGGGCGATCACGCTGGCGACCATCGGCCAGCTGCAGATCGCGCGCCGCTTCGGCGTGAGGCGCATCGTGCTGGCCAACCAGCTCGTCGGCCGCCAGGCGATTTCCTTCGTCATCGG
>CAZQLF010000313.1:0-4394 GCA_964594035.1 uncultured Rhodospirillaceae bacterium
TCGGCTCCATCAGCAGCGCGCCATGCACCACCAGCGGGAAGTACATGGTCATGGGATGGAAGCCCTCGTCGATCATCATCTTGGCGAAGTCCAGCGTGGTGACGCCGGTATCCTTGAGGAAGCGATCGTCGAACAGCGCCTCATGCATGCAGGGGCCTTCGAACGCGGGCGTCATCTCGTCGGAAAGACAGGCCATCAGGTAGTTGGCGCTGAGCACAGCGTCATTGGCAACCTGGCGCAGCCCATCGGCACCGTGGCTCATCATGTAGGCGAGCGCCCGAATGAACATACCCATCTGGCCCTGAAAGCCCTTGAGCCGCCCGAAGCTGGATCCCTTCTTGCCGTGGTGTCCGTCATGCTCCACAAGCGAAAATCCCTTGGGGCCGTGTACGACATAGGGCAATGGCGCGAAGGGGGCGAGCGCTTCGGACAGCACCACCGGTCCGCTGCCGGGTCCGCCGCCGCCATGGGGCGTGGAAAACGTCTTGTGGAGGTTGATGTGCATGCAGTCGACGCCGAGATGGCCCGGCCGCACATGGCCGACGATGGCATTGAAATTGGCGCCGTCTCCATAGACGAAACCGCCGGCCTTGTGCATGTCCTCGGCGATGCGCTCGAAATCCCCCTCGAACAGGCCGCAGGTATTGGGGTTGGTGATCATGATGCCGGCAACGTCGCCGCCGAGCCTGGCACGGAAGGCGGCGAGATCGACCCGGCCACGCGCATTGGCCGGAATCGATTCGACCTCGAATCCGCAGGCGGCTGCGGTTGCCGGATTGGTGCCATGGGCGGATTCCGGCACCAGGATTCGCCGGCGCTTTTCGCCGCGATGATCGAGTGCGGCGCGGATCGCCATGACGCCGCAGAGTTCACCATGGGCCCCGGCGGCCGGCGACATGGCGACAGCGGGCATGCCGGTCAATGTCTTCAGCCAGTGGGCAAGCTGATCGATCAGTTCGAGCGCACCCTGCACGGTGGAAATCGGCTGCATGGGATGCAGATCGCCCAGGCCCGGCATGCGCGCCAGTTTCTCGTTCAGGCGCGGATTGTGCTTCATCGTACAGGAGCCGAGCGGATAGATGCCGCTATCGATGGCGTAATTCTTCTGGCTCAGTCGCGTGAAGTGACGGATCACCTGCGGCTCGGCAAGGCCCGGAAGGCCGATGGCCCCTTTGCGGCGCAGGCCGCCGAGGCGATCGTTCACCGGCGCTGGTGCCGGCAGGTCGACGCCGCAGCGCCCCGGCATGTCCTGTTCAAAGATCAGCGGCTCTTCGATCATCAGGCCGCGATTGCCTGTCCAGGTCTCGTTCTTCGGCTGCTCGGCCATCACAGCACCTCCTTCAGAGCGCCGGCGAGAGCATCCATGTCGGCCTCCGTCGTACATTCGCTGGCCGCGACCAACAGCAGGTTGGCCAGCTCGCCGTGCTTGGGATAAAGCCGTGACACCGGCACGCCGGCGAGAATCCGTTTCTCGGCGAGCTTCTCCACCACCTCGGCCGCGGGCTTCGGCAGGCCGAGGCTGAATTCGTTGAAGAACGTGTCATTCACGACGTTGCAATCCGGCACGAGAGAAAGCCGCTCCGCCAGCCGCACGGTGTTGGCGTGATTGATCTCGGCCAACCTGGTCAGCCCGGCTTCGCCCAGTAGGGTCAGATGGATGGTAAAGGCGAGCGAGCAGAGACCGGAGTTGGTGCAGATGTTGCTGGTCGCCTTTTCGCGGCGGATATGCTGCTCGCGGGTCGAGAGCGTCAGCACCCAGCCGCGTTTGCCGTCGACATCGGCGGTTTCGCCCACCAGTCGCCCGGGCATCTGGCGCATGTATTTTTCGCGCGTGGCGAAGAGACCGAGATAGGGGCCGCCATAGCTGAGCGCATTGCCGATCGGTTGTCCCTCCGCGGTCACGATATCGGCGCCCATGGCGCCGGGCGGCTCGACCAGACCGAGGGAAACCGGCTCCGTCACGGCCACGACCAGCAGCGCACCCGCCTTGTGGCAGGCTTCCGCAAGCTTCGTGTGGTCGCGCAGATTGCCGAAGAAATCCGGATTCTGCACAACGACGCATGAGGTCTCGGCATCGATCAGGCTGGTCAGGTCTTCCTTGCCTGCCGGATCGGGCCCGCTCACCGCGAGCTTGAAATCCAGGAAATGCGCGTGGGTCTGGCAGACCTCGCGGTAGTGCGGATGCAGATTGCCGGAGATCACCGCGCGATGGCGGCGCGTCACGCGGTTGGCCATCATCACCGCTTCGGCTGTTGCGGTCGCACCGTCATACATGGAGGCGTTGGCTACATCCATGCCGGTAATGAGGCAGACCTGCGTCTGGAACTCGAAGAGGTACTGCAGCGTGCCCTGCGCCACCTCCGGCTGATAGGGCGTATACGAGGTCAGGAACTCGCCGCGCTGGATCAGGTGATCGACGGCGGCGGGCACGTGATGGCGATAGGCGCCCGCGCCCAGGAAACTGGGCACGGCGGACGTGCCCATGTTTTTCGCCGCCATGGCGCCGATGGCGCGCTCGACCTCCAGTTCGCCCTGATGCGGAGGAAGATGGATCGGCCCGCCTTGCCAGGCGATTGGCGGCACGTCGCGATAGAGGGAATCGACCGAGGGCACGCCGATCTTCGTCAGCATCGCCCGGCGGTCTACCTCGGTGAGCGGCAGATAACGCATCAGTGCAATCCCTCGACGAAGGTTTTGTATGCCGCTTCATCCATCAGCTTGGCGAGCTGGCCGGGGTCGGACATCTTGATCTTGAAGAACCAGCCGGCCCCCAACGGATCGCTGTTCACCGTGGCCGGCGCATCGGGCAACGCCTTGTTGACGTCGACCACGCTGCCGGAGACGGGTGCGAAGATTTCGCTGGCGGCCTTCACGGATTCGACGACCGCGATCTCCTTGCCCTTTTCGACCTTGCGGCCGACCTCGGGCAATTCAACGAAGACCACGTCGCCCAGCTGTTCCTGGGCATAGGGCGTGATGCCGACGGTGCCGACATCGCCCTCGACGCGAATCCATTCATGCTCTTCGGTATATTTCAGGCCGCTCATGGACTTCCTCTCCAGCTAGCGTTTGTAGTTGTGTTTGACGAAGGGTAGCGAAACGGTTCTGCCCGGCAGCGCCTTGCCGCGCACGATCAGGTTCAAGGGTGAGCCGGCTGCGGCATTCGTGGTTTCGACGTAGCCCATGGCAACGGGTCCGCCGAGCGTGGGGCCAAAGCCGCCGCTGGTGATCTCGCCGATCTTGCGGCCCGATGAGTCTTGCACCTCGGCGTGCTCGCGCGCCGGCTGCTTGCCCTCGGGCAAAATTCCCACGCGCTTGCGCTTCGGGCCTTCGGTCAACTGCTTCTGCACGATCGCCGCACCCGGAAAGCCGCCATCCTTGCGCCGGCGTGGACCGATGCTCCAGGCAAGCCCCGCCTCAATGGGCGTGGTCGTCGTATCGATGTCGTGGCCATAGAGGCAGAGCCCTGCTTCCAGGCGCAGCGAGTCACGTGCACCGAGCCCGATGGGCTTCACCTCGGGCATCGCCAGCAATCTGCGGGTCAGCGCTTCGGCGTGATCGTTGGGCACGGAGATCTCGAAGCCGTCCTCGCCGGTATAGCCGGAGCGGGTGACGAAACAGCGCGCGCCTTCGATCACCCAGAAGGCGCCGCTCATGAAATCCATCTTGCGGCAATCGGGCACCAGACGGGCGAGCGCCTCGACCGCGGCGGGCCCCTGAAGCGCGAGCAGCGCGCGCTTGTTCAGGTTCTCGATCTCGACGTCGGAGGAGATGTGTTTTCTGAGATGCGCTTCGTCCTGCTCCTTGCAGCCGGCATTGACGACCAGGAAGAGATGATCGCCGAGGTTGGTCACCATCAGATCGTCGAGGATGCCGGCCTGATCGTTGGTGAAAAGGGCGTAGCGCGTGCGTGCCTGACCGAGGCTGCGAATATCCGAGGTGACCACGCGTTCCAGCGCCGTGGCCGCCTCGCCACCGGGTTTTGCGGTCAACCGCAGCTGGCCCATATGGGATACGTCGAACAGGCCGGCGCGCGCCCGGGTATGCTGATGCTCGGTCAGGATTCCGGTCGGATATTGCACCGGCATGTCGTATCCCGCGAACGGCACCATCTTGGCGCCGAGCTCGACATGGAGCGAATAGAGAGGAGTTCGTTTCAGCGCTTCTTCGGCCATTGCACTCTCCGGCGACATCGTTGCGCCGGGAGCGGCCTTGCGGCTCCGCCCGCGGCGCCCCCTCTGTCGTCGAACCTGAAAGATTGACCAGCGCCGGCAATTGCCAGCCCCGGCTTTCCTCGTCGGTGAGGCGGTCCCCCGCCTGCTTTCCAGAGTGCCTATGTCCCCGCGCGGTCCTCTTTGCCTGAGAGTTTCCGGGGCGGTTGCTCCTTCGGCGCC
>CAZQLF010000314.1:0-4384 GCA_964594035.1 uncultured Rhodospirillaceae bacterium
CAGATCAAACATGCGCCGCTGGAAGGGCGTGGCCTTGGAGAGCCCGCGCAAGATGCGCTGATGCATCGCCTCGTAGAGCCGCGGGACGGCGGTCATGATGGTGGGCTTCGCCTCCATCATGTTGTCCATCAGCTTTTCCACGCTCTCAGCGAAATAGATCTGGGCGCCGACAGTCATCGGGAAAAACTGCCCGACGGTGTGTTCATAGGCGTGCGACAACGGCAAAAAGCAGAGGAACACGTCGTCGCCGATGCCGAGATCCTGCAGCAGATGCCAGGCGCCCATGCAATTGCAGAGGATGGAGCCGTGGGTCAGCATGACGCCCTTGGGCGTGCCCCCGGTGCCCGATGTGTAAATGAAACAGCAGGTATCGTTGCGCTGCAGCCGCGCGACGGTTACGTCGAGATCGCCCGGTAGATGGTCGGGCTGGCCTTCGCCCGCTTCCAGCAGGTCGCGCCAATTCACCAGTCGCTTGGCAATGCGTTGGGCGATCGGCAATTCCTCCATCGTGACGACGAAGGAAAGATCGGGCGCTTCGAGGGCGGCGGGCAGGACGCGGTCGGCGATTGCCCGGCTGGAAATGATGACGCCCTTGGCACCGCTATGGCTCAGCACATGACGGTGATCGGCGATGGTGTTGGTGGTGAAAGCGGGCACGGTGACGGCGCCGGCTGTCATGATCGCCATGTCGGCGATGGTCCATTCCGGCCGGTTCTCCGCTACCAGTGCCACGCGATCGCCCGGCGCCACGCCGAGTGCCTGCAGGCTGCGCGCTACCCGGCGCACCTGGTGCGCGACATCGGCATAGGACTTGAATTCCCATTTGCCGTTGCGCTTGCACCAGAGGAAGGGGCGCTCGCCCAACCGCCGCGCTTGGGCAAAGAACATGGCAGGCAGACTTTGCCAGGTCGGAAAGGCCACCGATTCCTCCGCTAACAGCTTGGCGCAACCCTGCCTGCCCCTTATATCGATAGGCAAGCCCCGCTTTTCCCAAGCACATGGATTTCCCGAGATGAATGAACTGTCCCCCGCCGCAACCCCCAGCGACCTCGGCAACCTACCGCAATGGAATTTGTCCGATCTCTACCAGAGCACCAGCGCACCCGCACTGGAGGCCGATATCGCCGAAGCCGCCGCTGATTCCAAGGCCTTTCGCGCGGCCTGGGGGGGCAAGCTTGCTGCCGCTTCAGGCGAAGAATTGGGCAAGGCAGTGGCTGCCTATGACGGGCTGCAGGATCTGGTCGGGCGCATCGGAAGTTACGCCCAGCTGGTTTATGCCGGAAATATGACAGACCCGTCGGTCGCGCAATTCTATCAGACGGTGCAGGAGAAGCTGACGGATATCGGTGCGGAGACGATCTTCTTTGCGCTGGAGATCAACCGCATCGACGACGCGGCTTTGACGGAAAAGCTCAAGACGCCCGCACTCGCCCATTACCGGCCCTGGCTCGATATGGTGCGCGCCTTTCGCGCCCATCAGCTCTCCGACGAGTTGGAGAAGATTCTGCATGACAAATCGGTGGTCGGGCGGGCGGCCTGGAACCGCCTGTTCGACGAAACATCGGCGGGCCAGCGCTTCGACGTGGATGGAAAAAAGCTCACCATCGATGCGACGCTGAATCTGCTGACCGATCGCGATGGTGCAAAACGCAAGACGGCGGCGAAGGCGCTGTCCGCGGGCCTCAACGAACGTGCCCCGACCTACAGCCTGATCACCAACACGCTGGTCAAGGACAAGGAGATCGAAGACCGCTGGCGGAAATTCCCGCGGCCGGTGAGCTCGCGCAATCTCGGCAACCAGGTCGAGGACAAGGTCGTCGATGCGCTGGTAAGTTCGGTTGAGGCGGCATATCCGCGCCTGGCGCACCACTACTACAAGATCAAGGCCAAATGGTTCGGCCGGGACCAGCTCGACTACTGGGATCGCAATGCGCCGCTGCCCGACGATCACGACACGAGGATCGACTGGCCGCAGGCGAAGAAGATCGTGCTCGAGGCCTATGCCGGCTTCTCGCCGGAGCTGGCGAAGATCGGCGAGCAGTTCTTCGACAAGCACTGGATCGATGCACCGCCGCGCCAGGGCAAGGCGCCCGGCGCTTTCGCGCATCCGGTCACGCCCAGCGCGCATCCCTATATCCTGCTGAACTACTACGGTCGCACCCGCGACGTGATGACGCTGGCCCATGAGCTGGGCCATGGCGTGCATCAGGTGCTGGCAGGACCGCAAGGTGCCTTGATGTCGGATACGCCGCTGACGCTAGCGGAGACTGCCTCGGTCTTCGGCGAAATGCTGACCTTCCGTGCCCTGCTGGCGCGCGAGAAGGACCCGAAACGCCGGCGCATTCTTATCGCCGGCAAGGTCGAGGACATGTTGAACACCGTGGTGCGCCAGATTGCGTTCCACGGCTTCGAGACAAAACTGCATGACGAACGCCGCCGGGGCGAACTGACCGCGGATCGCATAGGGGAACTCTGGATGGAAACCCAGAAGCGCAGCCTGGGGCCGGCGTTGCGTTTCGACGATGACTACCGAATTTTCTGGGCCCATATCCCGCACTTCATCCATTCGCCGTTCTATGTCTATGCCTATGCCTTCGGCGATTGCCTGGTGAACTCGCTCTATGCGGCCTATCAGGCCGCACCCCAGGGCTTCGCCGAGAAGTATCTGAAGATGCTCGCCGCCGGTGGCACGCTGCGCCACAGGGAGCTGCTGGCGCCCTTTGGCCTCGATGCGGCCGATCCGAAGTTCTGGGATCGCGGCCTGACGATGATCGAAGGCCTGATCGACGAACTCGAATAGTGGCCGAAGAGGACAACATCGCAGGGCGCGTCCGCCGCTACGCACGGGTGGGCGCGGCCGTAGGCGGGCTCGCAGCACGTCTCGCCGGTCAGCGCTATCTCGGCATGAAGCTCGACCGCGATCGCCATGCGGCGGAACTGGCCGCAGCGCTGGGCGGGCTCAAAGGGCCGCTGATGAAAGTGGCCCAGATCATGTCCACTATCCCCGATGCGCTGCCCAAGGAATATGTGGCCGAGCTGGCGCAGCTTCAGGCCGACGCACCCTCCATGGGCTGGCCCTTCGTGAAGCGGCGCATGACAACGGAGCTTGGCCCCAACTGGCAGAAGCGCTTCTTCAGTTTCGAGCATGAAGCGGCTGCGGCGGCGAGCCTGGGGCAGGTGCATCGCGCCATGTCCCATGACGGCAAGCGCCTGGCCTGCAAGCTGCAATACCCGGACATGCAGTCGGCGGTGGAAGCCGATCTCAGTCAGCTGCGCCTGATCTTCTCCATCTATGAGCGCTATGACCGCGCGATCGTCACCAAGGATATCCACGCCGAGATCGCAGCAAGGCTGCGCGAAGAGCTCGACTACCGGCTCGAAGCCAAGCACATGGCGCTTTATGGCGAGATGCTGGCCAAGGAGAAGCATGTCGAAGTGCCGGTACCGGTCAGCGATCTATCGACCGGGCGGCTATTGACCATGAGCTGGCTCGACGGCACGCCGCTCATGTCCTTCATCAAGGCGCACGACGATATCGAAATGCGCAACCGCGTCGCCTACAACATGTTCCGCGCCTGGTATGTGCCGTTCTACTACTACGGCGTCATCCATGGCGATCCGCATCTGGGCAACTACACGCTGAAACCCGATGGCTCGGTGAACCTGCTGGATTTCGGCTGCATCCGCATCTTCGGCGCCTCCTTCGTGCAGGGCGTGATCGATCTCTACCACGCGCTGCTGAACAACGACCGTGATCTGGCGGTGCATGCCTATGAGTCATGGGGCTTCCAGAACCTGACCAACGAGACCATCGACGTGCTGAACCGGTGGGCTGGCTTCGTCTATGGGCCGTTGATGGAAGACCGCGCGCGGCGCATCCAGGAAAAATCCTCCGGCGTCTATGGCCGCGAGGTGGCCGAGAGCGTCCATGCCGATCTGCGCCGGCTAGGCCCGGTCAAGCCGCCGCGGGAGTTCGTGTTCATGGATCGCGCGGCCATCGGGCTCGGTTCCGTGTTCATGCATCTTGGCGCGGAGATCAACTGGCACCGGCTGTTCCGTGAGCTGATCGAGGGCTTCGACGTCAAGGAGCTGGATCGTCGGCAGAAGAAACTGCTGAAGAAGCTCGGTTTGAAGCCAGCCTAGCTCAGCCGCGCCACTGGACAGCGCGGCCATGGGGATGGGCGAGGGCCAGGAGAGTTTCTTCTTCATCAGGCCAGAGCGTCAGCCGCAGCGCAAAGTCATCCATCACTGCGTCATGTTCCATGCGCAGCCAGGCAAGCGGCCTGTCGGCTGCCGCCGTTTTGCCCGCATGGTTCAGCGCATCGAGAAAGGCCGATTGTTCGGCAGGCGGAAAGTACTGCATGACGACTGAGTGATAGACCAC
>CAZQLF010000315.1:0-4375 GCA_964594035.1 uncultured Rhodospirillaceae bacterium
CGACCACATCACCGGCGTGTTGACCGAGCACCAGGCCGGCCGCTTCCTCGATATGAAACATGCAGGCATTCGTGTACGCGGCCGCCGCTCCACGCCCGGCCGCTATTTCCAGGTCGCCAATCCGGGGCTCGGCTGGGGCGGGACTGATGTGAAGGATCCGCTGTCGATCATCGAAAAGATCGATCCGAAGGCGGCCTGGCCTGGCCTGCGCTTGCTGATGGTGAGCACGACCGGCGAGGATTCTGCTTTCTTCCGTCTCGACAAGGATCTGAAGCCGGTAGCGGAGGAGATGCCTCCTTCGGTCCGCAAGGTGGTCGAGCGCATCGGTGAGAATTGCGAACCGGCTCTGACGACTGTGCTGTTCATGGCGGGAGCGGGCGGCAGCCTGCGCGCGGGCGTCACCGAGAACCCGATCCGGCTGACGCGCTCGGTGCGCGATGCGCTGGTGCGGGTCACCTCGGGCGGCGCGCCGGTCTTTATCTGGCCGGGCGGCGGCATCACCTACATGGTCGATGTCGCGGCCATGCCGGACAATGCCTTCGGCTATGTCCCCACGCCCGCCATCGTCGGCCCCATCGAATTCACCATGCGGCTGGATGACTACCGCGACCTCGGCGGGCATATGGCGTCGGTTCGGGCGGTCGACGAGGTGGTCGAAAGCCGTCGGCGCAAGAAGTCCGGGATCCTGAAGCCGGCGCTGGAGAGCAAGGGTTAGCATGGCAGCGCAGCGCGCCCTGCTGGCCGATGGTCGGCTGCATCTCAACCACGGACCGATCGATCTCGTTATCGAAGCTTTCGGTTCCGCCGAGGAAGTCGCGCTCGCTTATGACCAGGCCTGGACCAGGTTCCCCGGCGTGCTGCCGGAACTCACTGCTGAGCTGAAGACTCTGCGATCCCCCATCGGTGCCGCGAAGCCAGTGCTCAGCGGACCGATTGCCAAAAGCATGGCCGCCGCTGTCTGGCCTTATCGCGCGCAATTCATCACGCCCATGGCGGCGGTAGCCGGCGCGGTCGCCGAGGAGATTCTGTCGGCGATGATCGCCGGGCGCGATCTCGCCAAGGCCTATGTCAACAATGGTGGCGACATCGCGCTGCATCTGACACTTGGCGAGAGCTTCAAGGCAGGCATTGTCGGCGACCTCGAATCGCCCGGCATCGATGCCCGCGCGGCGATCGGTGCCGAGAGCCCGATCCGCGGCATCGCGACGAGTGGCCGTGGCGGCCGAAGCTTCAGCCTCGGCGTTGCCGATGCGGTGACGATCTTCGCCCGTTCGGCAGCTGAAGCAGATGCGGCGGCGACGATTGTTGCCAATGCCGTGAACATCGACGACCCCGCGATCCGCCGCGAACCCGCTTCCTCGCTCGATCCCGATAGCGACCTTGGCGATACCCCGGTGACGGTCGATGTGGGATTGCTCGCGCGCGAAGCGATCACGCGCGCTCTCGATGCCGGCGTCGCGAAGGCCGAACGACTGCGCCAGGATGGATTGATCGAGGCTGCCGTGCTGCAATTGCGCGGCGAAAGAAGGGTTGTCAGTGATGAAGATCGACGTCCGGAAATTCCATTCGACAGTGGAGGACATCCTTCACGAAGGTGGCCCGAAGCCAGGGCGAGTGCACAGGCGCGCGGCCGTGCTGGCGGTTATCCATAACCCCTTCGCCGGCAAGTACGTCGCCGACATCATGCCGATGATGGAGGCGCTGAACCCGCTGGGCGTGGAGATGGCCGAGCGGCTTGTGGCGCTCCTCGACGGCAACCGGAAAGCCGTCGAAGGTTATGGCAAGGGTGCCATCGTGGGCGCAGGCGGCGAGCTCGAGCATGGGGCGCTCTGGCATGCACCCGGGGGCTATTCCATGCGCAAGGTGCTGGGCGACGCCAAGGCCATCGTGTCCTCGACCAAGAAGGTCGGGCCGGTCGGCGCGCGCCTGGACGTTCCGATCACCCATATCAATGCCAGCTATGTGCGCAGCCATTTCGACGCCATGGAGGTCGGCATCCCCGATGCACCACGCGATGACGAGATCGTGGTGGCTCTGGTCATGACCACGGGCCCGCGCATCCACGCCCGCGCCGGCGGGCTTAAGGCTTCGGAGATCAAGGGAGAGGACGGATTGCGATGAAAGCCGAGATCCGCAAGATCGTTGTCGCCGTCGAGGAGACCCGCAGCGAAATGGGAAAGACGGTCAGCCCCGCGACGCGCAAGGCGGTCGCTGCTGCGGTCATCCGCAATCCCTTCGCCGGCCGCTACGCCGAAGACCTCGAAGAGCTGATGGCGATCGGCGAAGAGCTCGGCGGCCTGCTGGGCGAACGTGCGGTTGCCGCCCTCGGCGTCGCACCGGGCAGAATCGAGAGCTATGGCAAGGCGGCCATTGTCGGTGAGAAGGGCGAGTGGGAGCACGCCGCGGCCTTGCTGCATCCGCGCCTCGGCAAGCCGTTGCGCGCGGCGGTGGAGAAGGGGGCTGCCCTGGTCCCATCGGCCAAGAAAATGGGCGGGCTTGGCACGGCCATCGACGTGCCGCTGGGCCACAAGGATGCGGCCTTCGTGCGCAGCCATTTCGACGCGGTCGAAATCCGCATTTCCGATGCACCGCGTGCCGATGAGATTGTCGTGGCCGTCGCCGTGACCGATAGCGGCCGGCCGCTGCCGCGTGTCGGCGGACTGCAGAAGGGCGAGATCAAGGGCGAAGACGGCTTGCGCTAGGTAGCAAAGATCGGCGGCCAAACGACTGATATTTGAGGATTTTCCTAGGCGGGAATTAGTGACTTGCGGCTTCCGCCACCTTCTCGGCCGGCGGAGTATTGCGACTGCGCCCGCAGCGCACCTGGCCATCGATGATCACCATGCCGAGGCCCGGGATATCGCCCATCCGCACGCTCTCGAGCATGTCCTTGCCGGCGCTGTGCTGCGCCTTGTCGAGCTGGACGAAATCGGCGGCATAACCCACCTCGATGAGGCCGGTGTCGAGCTTGCGCATGCGCGCCGTGTTGCCTGTGGCAAAGCAGAAAGCCTGCTCCGCCGGAACATCGCCGAGGCTGGATAGCATGGCGATCATGCGCAGGATGCCCAGCGGCTGCACGCCGGACCCGGCCGGCGAATCCGTTCCCAGGATCACGCGGTTCAGCTCGCCCAGCTCGCGCGCCGTGCGCATGGCGTAGAGCGCTGCCTTCTCATTGCCGTTATGAACGATCTCGATCGCGCGCTTGCACTGCTCGCAGAGACAGCGGATCTGATCGAGCGGCAGTGCGGTATGCCCGCCATTGATGTGGCCGATCACGTCGGCGTCGGCCTCCAGCACCACATCCTTGTCGATCAGGCCGGAGCCGGGGATGGAGGGTCCGCCGGTATGGATCGTGCTCTGGATCCCGTATTTGCGGGCCCAGCCCACCATGCGCTTGGCCTCATCGCCCGCCTTCACGCCGCCCAGCCCCACCTCGCCCAGCAGCTTCACGCCCGCCGCCGCCAGTTCCTTGAAGTCCTCCTCCACCATGCCCTTCTCGATGACCGGCGCGCCGGCGTGCACCTTCATGCCGCCGGGCCGGAAGGCCTCGAAGGCGCGCTGCGCGGTGATGGCGAGCGCCTTCACACCCAGCACATCCTTGGGCCGGCCGGGCAGATGCACCTCGCCGGCGGAGATCATGGTGGTGACCCCGCCATTCAGAAAACTGTCGATCCAGTTGAGCTGGCTCTGGCGCGGCGTCCAGTCGCCGAACACGGGATGCACGTGGCTATCGATCAGGCCGGGGGCAATCACCGTACCCTTGGCATCGATCTCGATCCTGGCGCCGGACGCGTCGAGCGACCTGGCCTTGCCGATGGCGGTGATCCGGCCCTTGTCGGCGACGATCGTATCGGCATCCAGGATGGGCCGGTCAAGATCGCCCGACAGCAGCAGACCGATGTTGCGGATAACCAGCTGGCCGCCGGGATCGCCTGTTGCCTGTATTTCAGCCATGGCCGCTATCCTCTTGCTTTTATGGGACTTCAGGCCGGCGCCAGCTCCACCCGCTCGATCAGCTCCGCTCCCCGCGAGGCCATGAAATAGAGACCCATATAATGAGTCACGTCCTGGGGGTGGGCCGCGTGGGAAGCGAGCCCCAGCTCCTCCGCGGTGTGGCGCGGCAGGTGATAGGTCGAACAGGCGCCTTCATAGACCAGGATGTCTTTCAGGCTCGGCATCATGTCGTGGTTGCGCGCCGACAGGAACGTCAGCACGAAGTCCATGACGCAGATGTCGGTGCAGATGCCGACGACGAGAATCTTCTCAAGCTTGTGGCGGTTGACCCACGCCACCACATGATTGCTTCCGTCGGGGGCGATCGCGCCGACGAAGCCGTTGATGCAGTCCTTGCGCACCAGCGTCGTGTTGGGATCCT
>CAZQLF010000316.1:0-4358 GCA_964594035.1 uncultured Rhodospirillaceae bacterium
CCCGCCCACGCTGCCCCACAAAACCGCAACTGCACCATGGCCCATCCCGCCCCCAAGGTGGGCGGCAAGGATGCGGACTACGACTGGGTGGATGAACAGGGGCGCTTTCACGGCCTCGATATCACCTCGGTGTTCAATTTCGTCAGCCAGTGCCCGGCACTTTCCGTACCGGCCGGTTTCAGCAAGAACGGCCTTCCGATCGGGCTTGAGATCGTCGCCCGGCGCTATGAAGATGTGACCGCGCTCACTATCGGCAAGGCGCTTGAGATCGCCCGGCCCTGGGCCCAGCAGCGCCCACCCATCTGAGGCAGGCCGCCGCTTGTTCTGAGCCCTGCGATCCGCTATGCCGGGCGGCCCAAGTGGATGCTCCCAAGAGGAATTCAATGAGTGATACGCCGCGCCGGCGCACCGGCGGCCAGATTTTGATCGATCAGCTGAAAATTCACGGCGTGGACCTCGCCTTCGGCGTGCCTGGCGAAAGCTATCTCGCCGCCCTCGATGCGCTCTATGACGCCCGCAACAGCATCCGCTTCATCACCTGCCGGCAGGAGGGCGGCGCCTGCGTGATGGCCGAGGCCTACGGCAAAATGACGGGACGCCCCGGCATCTGCTTCGTCACCCGCGGGCCCGGCGCAACCAACGCCTCCATCGGCCTGCACACAGCCTTCCAGGATTCTTCGCCGATGATCCTGCTGATCGGCCAGGTCGCCCGCGACCAGACCGAGCGCGAAGCCTTTCAGGAGATCGACTTTCGCCGCATGTTCGGTCCTGTCACCAAATGGACCGCGGAGATCGAAGACGCGCAGCGTATCCCCGAACTGGTGAGCCAGGCTTTTCATCGCGCCACGTCGGGCCGCCCTGGCCCCGTGGCGCTGGCGCTGCCGGAGGACATGCTGACCGACGTGGTCGAGACCGCTGACGCGGGGCCCTACAAGAAGATCGAGGCGCATCCTGGTCCGGCGGACATGGCGCGCTTGCGCGAGCTTCTCGCCGCCGCCAAGCGGCCGCTGATGATCGTCGGCGGGGCCGGCTGGAGCGCGCAATCGACGGCGGACCTCACTGCTTTCGCTGAGACCAACAACATTCCGGTGGCGGGCTCGTTCCGCGCCCAGGACATCGTCGACAACCTGAAGCCCTTCTACGCCGGCGACGTCGGCATCGGCATCAATCCGAAGCTCGCCGAGCGCGTGCGCACCACCGACCTGCTGCTGGTCGTCGGTGCGCGCATGGGCGAGATGACCACCAGCGGCTACACGCTGCTCGACATTCCCGTGCCGAAGCAGCCCTTGGTCCATGTCTACCCGGGCTCGGACGAGCTGGGCCGAGTCTACCAGCCGCTTCTGCCGATCAATGCCGGCATGGCGGCCTTCGCCGCGGCCGCCAGGGCGATGAAGCCGGTCGATTCATCGGCCTGGAAAATCTGGACCGAAAGCGCCCACGCCGACTACCTGGCCAATACCGAGCCCACGCGGCTACCCGGCAATGTGCAGCTTGGCGAGATCGTCGGCTGGCTGCGCAAGCATGCGCCAGCAGATACGATCATCACCAACGGGGCGGGCAACTACACCGCCTGGGTCCATCGTTATTACCCTTATCGCGGTTTTCGCACCCAGGTGGCACCCACAAGCGGCGCTATGGGTTATGGCGTGCCCGCGGCCGTCGCAGCGAAAGCAGTACATCCCAACCGCACCGTCATCTCCTGGAATGGCGATGGATGCTTCATGATGAACGGCCAGGAACTGGCAACCGCCGTGCAACACGATCTGCCGGTGATCTTCGTCGTCGTGAACAACGGTATGTACGGCACGATCCGCATGCATCAGGAGCGCCATTACCCCGGCCACGTCATCGGCACCGAGTTGAAGAATCCGGATTTCGCCGCACTGGCGCGCGCCTATGGCGCGATCGGCGAGACGGTCAACCGCACCGAGGAGTTTGCGCCGGCATTTGAGCGGGCGCGCGTTGCAGGCAAGCCCTCGCTGATCGAAATTCGCATCGATCCCGAAGCGCTGACGCCGCGCCAAACCCTCAGCCAGATCCGCGCATCCGCAAAGGCGAAAGCATAGCCAGCAGCGCGAAGCGGCCGAAGATCGCGATCTCCATCAGGGGGCGCTGCCAGAGCGGCAGGCGGCGCTTGCGGAAATAGCGGCGAAAGCCCTGGGTCTTGTGCCATTCGATGGCCAGCGGGTTCGCCCGGCTGGAGCTGCGCGCATGGCGTACCCGAATATCCGGCACTAGGCAGACCTCGCCATCCGCCGCATGGAAGCGAGCGCAGAAATCGAGATCCTCCACATGCAGGAAGAAGCCGCTGTCGAGGCCGCCCAGCGCCCAGTAATTCTCCCGCGTCAGGAACATTGCCGCACCGCTGATCGCGGGCACGGGTGTTGTGTCCTGCGGCATCTCCCCGGTGATCTCGATCCTGGACCAACCGAAACGCCAAAGCTGCAGGGCTTCGCCCAGCAGGTTCCGCAGGCTCGGCAGGTTGCGCCGCGTGGCGCGCTGCGGCGCGCCAGCTTCATCCACCATGACCGCGCCCAGCAACGCCGGGCGGTCGCGCCGGCGCAGCTCGTCGCGAAACCGCGCCGCCGAACCCTTGTCCAGGATGCAATCCGGATTCAGGATCAGAACATAGTGGGAAGCGATGTGCCGCGCTGCCATGTTGCAGGCGGTGGCAAAGCCGACATTGCCCTGCCCTTCGATGATAATGAGCCTCGGCTCACCCGCTGCCCGTTCGGCGAGCCTTGCCCGGTCCTCAGACGGATTGCCGTTATCCACCAGCACCAGCCGTTCGATGGCTGGATCGGCGAGCACCGCATCAATGGCCTGAAACAGGACCGGTCCTGTGCGATAGCTGACCATGGCGACGCCCACGCGACCCTCGCTCGCTGCCGGCTCCAGATGGTCGAGCGTGGTTGCCATGCGAATGACAGCGAGCCGGCGAATGCCGGCGAGTGGCGACCAGCTCAACATCCTTGCGAACGAACCGCGCCGCGCGTGCTGAATCTCCCGGCGCTTGGTCATCGCCCGCGGCACGCCGGCGAGAGCCGCCCGCATGGCCCGGACGAAAATGCTGAACTCACCCTTGATGGCCGAGCGCACCCCCAGTACCGATGTCACCAGCAGGTGAACCGGCAACATCGGCCAGAACAGGGCCGGCGGCATGTCCTTGACGAAGATCCACAGCCGGTTGCGCACGCCGTGATAGCGGGCGAACTCGCTCTGCCCCCCGCCGCTGCCGCCCCCCACATGGCGGACGACCGCATTGGCGAGTTGGATCGCGCGCTGGCCGGCAAGGCGCAGGCGCAAGCCCAGATCCATGTCCTCGCCATAACAGAAGAAATCTTCATCGAACCCGCCGGCGGCGAGCAGCGTCTCTCGGTGGTAGAGGGCGGCGGCAGCGCAGGGCGACAGCACTTCGCCCTCCATACTGTTACCCGCCATCGGCTTGCCGAAGCTGCCGCGCCAGAGGAGCCCGGCGGCGCTGTAGGCATCGCCGGCGCCGTCGATCCTGTCAGGATGATTGGCGTCGATCTGCAGCGAACCGAAGGCCGTGGCGTCGGGATAGCGCCTTGTGGCGCGCATCAACTGCTCGAGCCAGTCCGGCTCGGCAAAGGCATCGGGATTGAGGGTCGCAATCCACGGGGATTGGGCGAGGGCTATGGCCCGGTTGTTCGCCGCGGCAAAGCCGACGTTCTCGGCCATTTGGACCGCGCGCCAGCCGGCGGGCAGTTCCTCGAGGGCCTTCAGCGATTCATCGCTGGACGCGTTGTCGATGACGATGACGGTGAACTTGTCGTAGCTCTGCTTTTCGAGTGCCGCCAGGGAGCGCGCGAGGTACGGGCCGCTATTGAAATTCACGATGGCCACGGTGACCTCGGGCAACGCGGTCCGCGACGCGGCGGCTCCGTCGGTTCCACGCAGCGGCGGGCTCTCCATGCGCAAGCTGGCTGGGTCAGCGGCCACGGGCAAGTCCCCTTTCGCCTGGGCCAGCGGAGCGGAGTCGGGTTGTCATCGCCGCCGCTCAGCCTAAAGCAAGCCCGGCCGCCATGTCTTCTCCGAGCTTTTGCCTTACCGAGTTATCGACGAATGCGATGGCCGAAGCTATGTCTATAGCGGAGTTACCTGGGTAGAGGGCAAGTCATGGGGATGGTCGTCAACTGCGCGGCCTACGAAGACGGCAAGCGGGTCGCCGATATCAGCATCGACAAGCTGGAGGAATGGCCGGCCAAAGATGGCCGTGTCATCTGGATCGGCCTGCACGAGCCAGACGAAGCGCTGCTGACCAAACTGCAGCGTCATTTTGGGCTGCATGAGCTTGCCATCGACTGGGCTCGCGACCGCATGCCCAAGACACCCGA
>CAZQLF010000317.1:0-4334 GCA_964594035.1 uncultured Rhodospirillaceae bacterium
CGGGAACCGTCACGACGACGGCCTGACCCGGCAGGGCTCCCGTGAACTGGTCGCAAAGAACGGCGACATAGTCGGTGCCGCCCGGCGAAGGCTGGGCCCACAGGACGATGGCGTTGCCGTGACCGTCCGGCACGAGTTGTATCCATTTGAAAAGCGGCGCGACGCCGGCGTGGGCGATTCCGGCCTCGATCCCGTTGCCCCACATCGCCTGGCCAGAGGCGCTGACGCGCTGAACCATGACCGGCGATGGGACAGGCGTCGTGCCGTCGGCGATCAGTTCGCCGAACCACGCCGCGATCGTCCCATCGGCGCCATCGGGTTCGGCGACCAGGTTGGAGCCCGCGTTCAATCCCGGCCCCGCTGCACCGACCGCCACGTTGGTGGCCACGGTTATGGGATCGGGCGTCCACAAAGGGGTGCCCACGGAATTGTAGCGCTGGGCAATCAGGCCGCTATGCGCGACTTCACCCGAGCGTAACGCAATGCAGCGTCCAGCGCCGCTCGCTACGATCGCCCCGCCGCCGAAGCCGCTTCCGCCGACCGGCTGTCCAAGAAGAATCTCGACCGTGCGCCGTCCGAACGAATCCAGGCGGCAGAGCGTATACGGGCCTTGGTTGACCGTGGCGAGGACATTGGTGCAATGGGTGAGCAGGAATGTCCCGCCGGCGCCGTCGGCGACCAACCCGGCGGCAAATTCGTCGAGGTGCACGCCGACCGTCACGGCGCCATCCATTCGCCGGGCCGCCAATACACCATCGCCCCACTGGCGGGGCGAACATGGTTTCCGAAACCACGGAATTCGTTCCGTATCCAGCCAGCCCATCCATGGGAATTGGTTTGCCATGCTTCCCCCGGGCCGGCAGGTCTGCCGGCGTTTTGATGGCGGACCGGCACCCGGGTGCCGGGCGGGTCCGATCGGGCAAACCCTAGCGGGGTGAGCATTACCTGCGAATGAACGGGGAGGTTCAGCAATCAGGATTGCCTCCGGCCATGCCTTGCCGATAAGGTCGCGCCAATAACGGAGGGTTTCATGAGCAACGTCACGACGCTGAAATCGAACAAATCGGAGGATACCGAGCTCTGGCAGCTCCGGGTCGATCTTGCTGCCGCGTTCCGGCTGGCCGCACTGATGAACTGGCATGAATCGGTCGCCAATCATTTCAGCCTGGCGGTCTCGCCCGACGGCAAGAGGTTCCTGATGAACCCGAAGTGGAAGCACTTCTCGCTGATCCGGGCGAGCGACCTGCTGCTGCTGGATAGCGAGGATGAGGCAACGATGCAGCGCGTCGACGCGCCCGATCCCTCCGCCTGGTGCATCCATGGGCGCATCCACGCCAACGTGGCTCATGCACGCTGCCTGCTGCATTGCCATCCGTCCTATGCCACGGCGCTGGCGGGTCTTTCCGATCCGGAGCTGAAACCGATCGAGCAGAACACGGCACGCTTCTACAACCGCATGGCCATCGACCTGAAATTCGGCGGCATCGCCGACGATCGCGCCGAGGGCGAACGCCTCGCCCGCGTTCTGGGCAACAAGAGCCGCATGATGATGGGCAATCACGGCGTGTTGGTGACCGCCGCGAGCGTGGCCGAAGCCTTCGAGGATCTCTATTACCTGGAGCGCGCGGCCCAGACGATGGTGCTGGCCTATTCCACCGGCCAGAAGCTGAACGTCATGCCGGACGACATCGCGGAAAAGACGGCGCGCGGCTGGGAAGAGTATGGCGGCATGGCCTTCGCCCATTTCGAAGACCAGAAGCGGATGCTGGACCGCATCGACCCCTCTTATCGCGACTAGCCCTCGCGTTCGCGCATGAGGCGGTTCGCCCAACGCCTTCTGCGCCGGCTGCTCCGCATGGTGGAGGAGCCTCCATCGGGTTCGCACGATACCAGCGCCACCATCGCGCGCCTGCGCGCCTGGGGTGTGCGGATCGGCGAAGACTGTACGATCTATACCGACTTCTTCTCGACCGAGCCTTATCTGGTGGCCATCGGCAACCGGGTCGGCATTTCCGGCGGGGTCAAGTTCATGACCCATGACGGCTCCGCCTGGCTGATGCGCCCCGAGCATCCCAGACGCCAGGCGCTCGGCACGATCACCGTGGGCGACAATACCTTCATCGGCGAAAACAGCCTGATCCTCTGCGGCACCAGCATCGGGTCGGGTTGCATCATTGGCGCCGGATCCGTGGTGCGCGGCAAAATCCCCGACAACTCGCTGGTTGTCGGGAACCCGGGCGAGATCGTCGGCCGCGCGAGCCTGTTCGTCGAAATGCTGCGCCAGGGCAAGGACAGCCTGGATACCCTCGGCATGGAAGAGAGTGCACGGCGTGCGCTGCTATTGCGCCATTTTGGCCTCGCATCATGAATGAAGCCGCCGTCATCGCCGCGATTGCCGCCGAGGTCGAAGTGGCGCCGGAGGCGCTGCGGCTCGATGGGTATTTCGCCGAGGATTACAATGTGGATTCGCTCGACTTTGTCCGCCTGGTGATGGCCGTCGAAGCGGCAGCAAACGTCAAGATTGACGATAAGGAGGCGGTGCAGGCCCGCACCGTCGGCGCCCTGATCGAGCTGGCGCACAAGGCCGCGGTCGCAAATGCAGCGCTGCTCAAGTCATGAGGATCGGCGGCACGAAATTCATGCCGCCGATCCAGGGCCGCATCACGTTGTATCGGGAAACGTCAACCACGGCCTAGGGCTTTGTCGTCTGCGTGCTCCACCGCGTGGTGGTGTTCCCCATGATATCCCGCGTCTTCGTCGTCGAATACGTGGTCGTGCTGCCGTCGTAGTTGGGCTGCACGGTCGTGGTCGTCGTGCTGCTCTGCAGCGGTGCAGGCACAACGGACGGCGGCGTCGTGGTGCTTGTCGTCGACCCATCGGGATTGAGGGTCGTGCTTGTCGTCGAGCCATCGGAGTTCATGTAAGTATTCGTCGTCGTGCTTTGGGCGAAGCCGACTGAGGCACTGGCGAGGCCCATCGCCAGAACCAGCGCGGAAATAAATCCTGTTCGGCCAATAGCTGAGCGGGTCATATGAACCTCCTCTTGCTTTTGGGGGAAATCCAGAGGCAAACGCCCTGGATGCGTAGGAAACAACCCCACGCGCGGATCGGTTCCGCGGAATCGCACTGTCACGGATGGCCTTGGCAAAAGGGCTTTTGTGCGAGCGAGGGCGGGTCAGGCCAGTGCCGCACGCGCCTCGCGGGTAGGCGTACCGGCCGGGATTCGCCGGCAAGAGGCGGTTGTCATACTAACGCCGCAATCCACCAGCGCGCCGCAGGAGATGCCGAGCGAATCGCCCAGGTGTACCATCAGCTCGATGGGTGGCAGAACCTGACCCGCTTCGATGTCGCGGATTCGGGTGAGCGTCGTGCCGGCCGCTTTCGCCAGCTCCTTCTGGCTCAGGCTGCGGCCTTCGCGATAGCTGCGCAGATTGCGTGCCAGCGCTGCCTTCACCGCGGCCGGATCCTCCAGGCTTTGCTCCCAGGCCCAGGAGAGGGTCAGCCAGGCAGGAAAGGATTTGTCTTTCTCAAGAAGCTGGTTCATGGCGCTCATCCTTGCCGGCACGCCGGGCGGCAGAGGCCATGCCCGGAACGCGCCGTTCAAGGAAAAGCTACGAAGACAACGATAAAGGATCGAGACGGCCGGGTGGCCGGGCGCATAAAGCGCCCATTAAAATTGGCCCGGCTGGCGAACCCTCGGCGCCTGGGCGAGATCGGACCAGGTTGAAGCAACCTGATCCGCGAATCTCGCTCTCATTGTTTCAAGTAGCGGCTGATTCACGCCTCAAGCTGATTCAACTTGAGGCGTTCAGACGCTAGCTGTTGGCGCCGGTCTTCTGGCGCAGGATGTTCAGCAGCGCGTCGATGGTGCCGCCATTGGCCTGGATGGCGGAGGCGAAGTCGGAGCGGTGGGTGGCGCGCAGGCTCACCCCTTCCACCACCAGGTCGACGATGCGCATGCTGCTCGCCTGGTCGGCGACACGCCAATCGAGATGGATGGTGTCGCCGTTCGGCCGGTCGACATGGGAATTCACCACGACGCTGCCGTCGCCATCGGTCCAGGACTTGGTCACCTGGAAGGTATCGCCGCCATACTGCGTGAAGGTCTTGGCATAGGACTGGACCAGCAGGGTCTCGAACAGCTTCTGGAATTCCGCCTGCTGGGACTCGTTGGCGAGCTTCCAGTAGCGGCCGAGCACGAACTTGCTGATGCCGGGCAGGTCGAAATGCGCCTCGAGCAAGCTGCGGAAGCGGTTCTCGCGCTCAGCCTGTGTCACGTTGCTGCCGGTGAGCGAGCCGATCGCTTCGCCGCTGAGGCCGCTGATGAACTGCTT
>CAZQLF010000318.1:0-4300 GCA_964594035.1 uncultured Rhodospirillaceae bacterium
TCATCACCAGGCGCGGTGCCGAAGGCTTTCAGGGCCTGCTGGGAATCAGACTTGCGCCACCCGGCAACGCCTGACCGCCGCCTATTGCGGCGGCGGTGCTTCGACCGTGCAGACCACCTTCATCTCGGCGCAGATGCGCAGGATATTGCCCACGGCAAAGGACGTGGGCGATGGCCCGTTGGGCGGAATGACCGAAGCGATAACGAGCTGAGCCAGCTTATCCTGCAGGGCCACCACATGCACGCCGGCACTGAGTTTGCCGTTGGTGACTTCGAGCTGCATGGTGGCGTCGTTGCGCTGGACGATCTTGTAATCCTTGTGGGTCGCGATTGTCGCCAGCACGGTCTGGTAGACCTTCGCCGGATTGGCTTCCAGCATAACCTGGGCCACGTCATAGCGTGGTGCGCCCGCCTGCTGCTTGCTCTGGGTCATGCTCTCGACCCGGCCGATCACCTTGCGCGCGACGAACACCCATTGCGCCTGGGCCAGGCTGGTCGAGACAAACAGGAACGCCAGAGCCAGAAACAGGCCGGCGGAAAAACGGTGCAGCTTCATGGTTCGGCCCCCCGATGGATCATGGCGATGATTGCACCCTAGCCGATTTACCGCGGCTGCGGCATGGCGGTGTTCGTTAACCATTTACTTCCAGACATTGGCCTCACGGGCGAACTCGGCGCGCTTGGCGCGGATGACGCAGAAGCGATGGCCCGTGGGTGCTTCCATCACCCACCAGGTCTGGATCTTCTCGATCTTTCGGGCGCCGAGCTTTTCCAGCCGCATTGCCTCGGCTTCGACATCGTCGGATTCGATATCGAGATGCACGCGGCTCGGATGATCGACCTTCTGCACCTCAATGGCCAGCCCGTTGGGTGCCGTTTGCAGGCCGACGTATTTGGGATCGTAGCCGGCTTTGGTGGGCAGCCCGAGGGCGGCACTCCAGAAAGCCGATGCCGCTTTTAGATCGACCTCCTGGCAATCGATGATGAAACCGCCGAGCTGGCTGCGATGCATGCAGATTTCCCTCGCTGGTCTTGCCCGGCCCTTGCCAAGCCCCAGTGCAGACTATAGAACGGCGCCAACCCTTGGGGAGTAGTCGCCCGGCGCGTCGCAAGCCGGGCCGTGCGTCAACATACTTGGCAGCTTGCTGTCATGGCGCGCGGGGCCTTCCAGGCATGACGAGACCAACGGATTGAGGCCGCGGCCGCCGGGCGCGCCAGCTTCAACCGTTGTTCATCGTTCGCCCGGCCTGGAGAATGACTGATGCAAGCCTTCCTGATTTCCGCCGGCAGTGTCGCCGCCGCCGAAATGGGCGATCGCACGCAGATCCTGGCGTTGTTGCTGGCCGCGCGCTTTCGCCGGCCCTGGCCGATCGCTGCCGGAATCCTGGTTGCCACATTGGCCAATCATGCGGTCGCCGGGTTCGTCGGCCTTGGCATCGGTCGCCTGCTGACGCCGGCGGTCCTCAACGCGGCCGTGGGGATCAGCATGCTGGCCATGGCGATCTGGGCCCTCATTCCCGACAAGCTCGACGAAAACGAAAAGACGCAAGCTCACCGCGGCGTCTTCGTCACCACGCTCGTCTGCTTCTTCCTGGCGGAGATGGGTGACAAGACGCAGTTCGCCACGATGGCGCTCGCCGCCGCCTATTCCAACCTTGCTGCCGTCGTCGCCGGCACGACCATCGGCATGCTGATCGCCAATCTGCCGGTGGTGTTTTTGGGTCAGGCCTTTGCCGCGCGGCTGCCGCTGGCGGCGATCCATCGCGCCTCCGCAGCGATCTTCGCGGTGCTGGGTATCGTCTTCCTGGTGCGGGCATTTTAGCCTCGGTCATGCCGCGGCCGCCGGATGGCCATCGCGCCCGAAGCTATTCCGCAGCGGCTGCAACAGCCATTGCACGCATGGAATCCGGCAGGCGGTGACGCAGTCGATAGGCCGCCGGCGTGTTGCTCACCATGCGCTTGAACAGGCGGCGGAAGGAGACGGCATCGCCATAGCCGACTTCGGCGGCGACCAGCTCCACCGGCCCGTCCGTCGTCTCCAGCATCTGCTTGGCTTCTTCGATGCGCACGCGCTGGACATATTCCAGCGGCGTGTGACCGGTTGCGTGTTTGAAGCGGCGGTTGAAGGTGCGCCGCGAAAGGCCGGTCAGCTTGATCATGCAAGCGACCGGATCGGCGCTGGCGTAGTTGGCCGCCAGCCAGCTCTGGCATTCCTGGATGATCTTGTCCGTCGACTGCGGGCGGGTGGTGAGCCGCGCATAAGGGTTCTGTCCGTCATGATGCCAGTCGAACAGCTGAATCTTCGCCAGGCGCCGCGCCTCCTCCGGCCCGGCATAGCGGCCAATGAGATAGAGCACCAGATCGGTCCATGACGTGGCACCGCCGGAAGTGACGATGCGTTCATCGGCATTGGCCGAAACCAGCACGCGGTCGGCATGCACGCGGATGCGCGGATATTCGGCGCGCATCAGGTCGACGAAGGCCCAATGGGTGGTCGCGTCGCGATCGTCCAGCAAACCCGCTTCCGCCAGCAGGAACGAACCGGTGCAGGCGAAGACCACCAGTTCGCCGTTGGCGTAGGCGCGGAGCACCCAATTCACAACCTCGGGAGTCTCCCGGCCAAATTTCTGGCCGGAGGAGATCAGCACCGAGGGCGCGAAGACGATGTCGGTATTGGCGCAATCCTGGAAGGTGCGGTGCGGTTCGATGCGCACGCCGGTTGCGGTCCTGAGGGTCCCGGATTTTGCCGCCACGATCTCGGGAATGAAACGCGGGCACTCACTCTCGCCCATGACGCGATTCCATAACGTGCCGACAGCCCAGAAGGCATCGTGGATTCCGATGGCGATCCACGGTTCCACTTCGGGTGCGGCAATGATCGATACCCTGATCTGCTTTTCCATGCCTGTCTCCTGAAGGGCGCGCAATCTGACATCAGATCGTCCGATCCACCATCCTTTACAAGATGCGCCTGGCACAATCGCCACCAGTGTTTCCCATCTGCCACTGTTGGCAATACCAGCACTGCCTAAATCCTCCACGTGCCCAAACAGATACGGGCAAGTCGTTAACCATTCAGGAGAAGGTAAATGCGTCGTTTCATTATCGAGCGGGACATTCCGAAGGTCGGTTCACTGGAGCGTGATCAGCTCCGCGAGGCGGCAGCAAAGTCGAGCAAGACCCTGTCGGGCCTGGGGACCAACATCCAGTGGGTGCAATCCTATGTCGCGGCAGACAAGACCTTTTGCGTCTATCTGGCAAATGACGAGGCGATCATCCGCAAGCATGCGGAGCTGAGCGGCTTTCCCGCCAACCGCATCACCGAGGTTGGCAAGGTCATCGATCCGACCACGGGCAGCGGCGCGGCTGCGCGCTGACCAGATGAGCCCGCGGGCGCAGGCCCGCAAGCCGGACGGGATCGCGGGGCGGCGTCATTGCCGCACATCCCCGGCGGCGGCAGCGATCGTGGCCTCGCTGACGTTCGCCCCGCGATCTCACCGCCGCGTAACAGGCGACCAACTGTAGGGAGACAAGTGCGATGAGTGTAAGTTGTCCGGATACAAATACGTCTCAGCGGAGTTTTGCCGCGACGGGCCGGCTTCTCCGTCCCATCGCCCGCATCAGCGCCGCGATCGCCAATCGCTATATGCGGTTCAGCGACGCGGCATCGATGTGGCAAGCGCGGCTGCGCCAGCGCCGGGCGCTGCAGGAGCTGAGCGACCATGTGCTGAAGGATATCGGCATCTCGCGCTGCGACGTTTTTCGCGAGTCGACCAAACACTTCTGGCATGAGTGAGTGTTGCGCGGGTGCATCGGCCGCATCTGGGGGCGGCCACCCGCGCGTCGGGCGGCAAAAGCGTCTACGTTAGAGCCGTCGAAACAGCCAGAAACGGCTTACTCAACGCCTTCGACAATGCGGAGATCCCGCACGACGGCATTGCCCAGCAGCTTGAGCGCCGCCTGGTAGGCGGGACTTTCGTATGTGGCAATCGCGCTTGCAACGCTGACGAACTCGATCAGGACGGTGCGCTGGTTCAACCCGGCTTCCAGTGCTTTTGCGGGCGTTCCCCGGGCCAGGGCACGGCCGCCCGCCTTCGTGATCGCCGGAATCGCCAGTTTCGCGTAGGCGGCAAGCGCATTGGGATCTTTGATCTCTCGATAGCAGGCTATCCAGTATGCTTTGGCCATTGTGTCGCCCTCCATGCTTTCGCCAAGCATGGGCGCGGTCAGGCCAGCGTCAAGAGGCTTCAGATTTCGCAGCGAATGCCGGCAGCCCGCAACAGATCGCGGCGCAGCTGCTC
>CAZQLF010000319.1:0-4299 GCA_964594035.1 uncultured Rhodospirillaceae bacterium
GGCGAGGGCGAGCGGATCGATCAATCCTATGAGCTGCCGCTGCTCGCCCACGCCACGATGGAGCCGATGAACTGCACTGTGCATGTGACGCCGCAGGGATGCGAAATCTGGATCGGCACGCAGGTCATCGCCCGGGTGCAATCGGCCGTCGCCGCGGCACTGAACCTGCCGCTGGAGAAGGTCACGGTTCACCAGCATCTTCTCGGCGGCGGCTTCGGGCGCCGGCTGGAGCCCGACATGGCTGTCAACGCGGCACGCATCGCCCAGCATGTCGATGGTCCGCTGAAGGTGATCTATTCGCGCGAGGAAGACATCCAGCACGATGTCTATCGCCCGGTCTATCGCGATGTGCTTTCCGCCACGCTGAAGGATGGCAAGATCGCGGGCTGGAAACACCGCATTACCGGCTCGTCGGTGGTGGCGCGCTGGCTGCCGGCCGCCTTCAAAGATGGCTATGATTTTGATGCCGTCGATAGCGCTGTCGACATGCCGTATGACATTCCCAACAAGCTTGTCGAATATGTGCGCTGCGAGCCGCCGGGCGTGATCACCGGCTTCTGGCGCGGCGTCGGCCCGAACAACAATGTCTTCGCCATCGAAACCTTCATCGATGAGCTGGCCCACAAGGCGGGCAAGGACCCGGTTGCCTTCCGCCTTGCCATGTTGGACGGCACGCCGCGGCTGAAGGCCGTGGTGCAGCAGGCGGCACAACTTTCCGTGTGGGGGGCGGCCCTGCCGGCCCGCACCTGGCGCGGCATTGCAGCCCAAATCTCCTTCACCAGTTTCATTGCCACGGTCTGCGAAGCCGAAGTCGATAGCGACGGCGAAGTCTATCTGCGCCGGGTTGTCTCCGTGGTGGATACGGGGATTGCCGTCAATCCGGACACCGTCGCAGCACAGGTGCAGGGCGGGCTGGTCTTCGGCCTGACGGCGGGGCTCTACGGCGAGATCACGCTGGCGAAGGGCCGGGTGCAGCAGAGCAATTTCCACGATTACCGCATGCTGCGCATCAATGAGGTGCCCGATATCGAAGTCCATGTCGTCAAGAGCAGCGAAGCGCCGGGCGGGATCGGGGAAACGGGCGCCAACGGTTCGCTGCCCTCGCTGGGCAATGCGCTGTTTGCCGCGACCGGCATCCGCTTGCGGCGCATGCCTATCAACCGCGACGTGCTGGCCGGAAAGAAGCCGGCATGAGACGCGTGTTTCTTCTTGTCGTTCTGGTCATCGCGCTGGCGGTGGCCGCTGTCGGCGGCTGGTTCATGTTCGTACCCGGCCCGCTGGATTTTGCCGGCGGGAATCTGGTGATGCTGACCGACTACAAGGGCCCGGACCCGACCGGCGTGCCGCTGTCGCTCAACAATGCCGCCCTGGTGGTGCGCGGCGAATACCTGGCGCGCGCCGCCGATTGCGATGCCTGTCACACGGTGGAAGGCGGCGCGCCTTTTGCCGGCGGGCTGGCATTTGCTCTGCCCTTCGGCACGCTCTATTCGCCCAACATCACGCCCGACAAGGAAACCGGCATCGGCGCCTGGTCGAATGCCGATTTCCTGAACGCGGTGCACAAGGGCATCGCACCGGATGGCAGCCGGCTTTATCCCGCATTTCCCTACACCGCCTATACGATGATGACCGACAGCGATGCCCTGGCAATCAAGGCCTATCTGTTCAGCCTGCCGCCCGTGCATGCGCCGACACCACCCAATACCTTTACCTTTCCTTACAATCAGCGCTGGCTGATGATGTTCTGGTCGGCTCTGTTCAATTCCGATCAGCGCTTCATGCCCAACCCGGCGCAGAGTCCGGAATGGAATCGCGGCGCCTATCTCGCCGAGGCGATGGCCCATTGCGGCGATTGCCACACGCCACGCAACCCAGCGCAGGCGCTGGACAACCGGCGCAAGTTTGCCGGCGCGACCGTCGTCGGCTGGAACGCCTATGACATCACCCAGGACAAGACCAGCGGCGTGGGACGCTGGAGCGATGACAGCCTGGCGGCGTTTCTTGCAACCGGCCATGCCGCAGGGCATGGCACCGCCGCCGGGCCGATGGGCGAAGCGGTCGACAAAAGCCTGATGCATCTGGACCAGCGCGACATCAAGGCGCTGGTCACATATCTGCGCACGATTCCCGCCATCGCCGATCCGGCCTTGCCGGCGCCGAAGACAGATCCGGCACCAGCCTCGGCACATGATGGAGTGACAGTGGCGAATGATCGCGGCAAGGCGATCTTCGCCGGCGCCTGCCAGGGTTGCCACGGCTGGACGGGCGAGAGCCCCGTTCTGGGCTATGCCAGCCTGACGGGCGGGCGGGCGGTGAACGACCCCAGTGCGCGCAATGTGGCGCAAGTCATCATCTGGGGGGTGAAACGAACGGGACCCGATGGGCCTATCGTCATGCCGGCCTTCGGCAAAGCCTATTCCGATGTCGAGATTGCCGCGCTTGCCAATTACGTGACGGCCCGCTTTGGCGCGGCACCCTCCGCCCTCCCACCCGCCACTATCGCAGCGCTGCGCCAGGGGCAGTAGCGGCAAGCGCCGACGCACCTCATCATCGCACCCACACCCCACCCTTCAAGGCCCTCAGCGGAGCAGAGAAAGCAGATGCCCCAGCGCGTCATGATCACCGCAGGCGGTTCAGGCATAGGCCTGGCCATTGCAAAGGCTTTTGCCGCTAGCGGCGCCAGAGTCCATGTCTGCGATGTCGACAAGCACGCGCTTAGCGAAGCAGCCAGAGACGTTCCGCAGATTGCCACGACAAATCTCGACGTCTCGGACGAGGGCGCGGTCGACCGCTGGTTCGACGACGCGCTGGGCGATTTCGGCGGCCTCGACGTGCTCGTCAACAATGCCGGCACCAAAGGACCGACCGGTTATGTCGAAGATCTGAAGCTGGAGGATTGGCGCAGTTGCCTCAGTGTCTGCCTCGATGCGCAATTTCTCTGCGCTCGCCGCGCCGCACCGGTCATGAAGGGCCAACGATCTGGCAGCATCATCAATCTCTCATCCGTTGCCGGGCTCTATGGCTATGGCCTGCGCACGCCCTATGCCGCGGCCAAATGGGCCGTGATCGGCTTTACGAAGTCGCTTGCCATCGAGCTCGGGCCATTCGACGTGCGCGTGAATGCGATCTGCCCCGGCACGGTCGAAGGCCCGCGCAATGATCGCGTGATCGCGGCTGAAGCCGCAAGCCGGGGTATTTCGCAAGAAGCCGTGCAAAAGGAATATACTCAGTCTCAATCGATCAAGCGCCTCGTGAAACCAGGGGAGATTGCCGATATGTGCCTCTTCCTGGCCTCGCCGGCGGCAAAGATGGTGACGGGCCAGGCAATCGCCGTCGACGGCCATGTCGAGACATTTCACATCGCGAACTGACACCCGCACAGGCTTCGTGCGGTTAGTGCCGCAGTATCTGGCAATCGTGATCGAGCAGCTCCTCGCCCGAAGCCGTATCGCCGGTGGCCGGATCGGCCTGGTCGTTCAGCAGATAAAAGCCCTCGCTTCCATCGCTGAAGACAGCACCCGTTACGGAGAGTGTTTGATCGCCCATATCCTTTGCCGCTTCGGGTACTTTGCCGGCCAGCAGGCGGAAGGGATAGATGCCGGCGAGTTCGGCGCTCGCCACGCGCCTGGCCCGGTAGCGATGACCCTTCATCAGGAAGCCGAGCGGCGCCCAGCTCCGGCCGATTTCCTGCGCGTGCGCCCGCAGTGCGTTGCGCACGTCCATCCGGATGCAATCGACATGGATATGAAGCTGGTTCTGGGTGCGGCCCTGCCGCGAATTGATGGCCAAACCCAGATCTTCGCGCGGGATCGTCTGGCCGGCGCGCTCGTCGACATATTTGCGGGCGGCCCAGGCGGCGGCCCAATAGTCCGGTGCGTCGCTGGCGAGAATTTTCGAGTCCTCGATGCCGGAGACTTTCGCCGTGGGCAGGAGAAGAAACTGGGTTGTCCCGCGGATATCTTTCAGGACCGCATAGCCTTCGGCGAGATCGACGAGCTGGCAGGGTGCAGGCCCGGTGCCGCTTTGCTGGCCGGGCACGCAATGGCCGTGGACGATCTCCCACAGCGCGTTCGGGTTGGCGGCGCTGGCGGTTGAGGCGCTGGCGGCAAGGAGCGCGGCGAGGGCGAAGACCCGCAATGCTGTAATCGGCATGACGTCAGCATACCGGCGTCTTGTTGCCGTTATGCTAGCTCTCGGTGGGGTAATCGTCGCGGACGAGGTTGCCGAATTTGGTGACGATGCCTTCGAAATGCAGGGCGACGGTGCCGATCGGCCCGTGGCGCTGCTTGGCGATGTTCA
>CAZQLF010000320.1:0-4295 GCA_964594035.1 uncultured Rhodospirillaceae bacterium
TGCGGCCCGCAGGCGGATATCCACGATCTGTCGGAGCACGCGAGGCGCTGACCTCAGGCGGGGCTCGTTTCCGCCTTTTCCAGCCGAGCGGTCGCCAGGATTGCCGCGCCCAGCAATGCTGCGAGCAGCGAGCCGATGAGCACGCCGATCTTGGCGATCGCGGCGAAGGAGCCGTCGGGAAAAGCCTGGTCGGCCATCAGCAGCGCCACTGTATCGCCGATGCCGCAGAGACAGGCGCCGCCGATGAACTGGCGAATGCTCACATCTTCCGGCGCCAATCCCGCGCCGAGCTTGATGGCCAGAAGCGAGGCAAGGCAAATGCCGAGCGGCTTGCCGATGACGAGGCCCAGCACCACGCCGCCCAGCACATTGGTTGCGATCGGTGATGAGAGATCGACCGAAAGCGCAATCCCCGTTGCCGAGAAGGCGAACAGCGGCAGAACCAGATGCGTGCTCCAGGGGGCGATCGCCCGCTCGAAGCGGTCCGCCGGCGACAGCAGGCGATGGCTCGCCGCCGACAGATTGCGGCTGGCCCAATCCCAGATCGGCTCCTCCTCCAGCTGACGGGCATCGTCGCCGCTTTTCCGGAGTTCGCTCTCCGCATGTTCGAGCTCGGCGAGCGCCGTTGCGGCTTGCGCCAGCAAGGGTCCCGCCGCCGGCGTGGGTCGCGTCGGCAGGAAGGCGGCCAGCAGAACACCGGCCAGCGCGCCATGCACCCCCGCCGCGTGAAGCGTCAGCCAGAGCGCGATCGTCACCACGACATAGGGCCAGCCGGCATAGACGCGCGCGCGGTTGAGGGCATAGAGCGCAATCAGTGCCACGGCGCTGCCCAGCAGCCAGATCGCCGTAAAGGCCTGCGGATAAAAGACCGCCAATGTCAGCAGCGACAGGATGTCGTCGACCACGGCCAGCGCCGCGACGAACACCCGCAAGCCCGCGGGAATGCGCGGGCCGAACAGCGCCAGCACGCCCAGCGCAAAGGCGATATCGGTGCAGGTGGGAACGGCCCAGCCCGGCGCCCCCGGCCCGCGATTGATCGCGAGATAAATCACCGCCGGCACAATCACCCCGCCGATGGCGGCCACGATCGGAAGCAAGGCTGCGCGAATATCGGCGAGCGTGCCCACGGTCATCTCGCGCCGGATCTCGAGCCCGACCAGCAGGAAGAAAAAGCTCAGCAGGCCTTCGCTCATCCAGTCGCCGATGGTGAGCGACAGCACGCTGCCATGCGGGCCGATGACGAAGGAGGAGTTCATGAGGTCGCGATACCAGGAGGATAGCGGCGAGTTGGCGAAAATCAGCGCCGCCGCCGCGCCCAGGATCAGGGTGACGCCGCCGGAGGCGGGCAGGCTGGCAAAGACGCGCGCCCGGCGCTGCAGCTGCGCGCCCACGGGACGCTCCATGGCTTCCAGCAGCGAATAGAAATCCCAGGCGCCGTCATAGCGCAGCCCGTCGATGAACAGGGTCGGCGTGCCGGTGACGCCGTTGGCGCGGCCATCGGTGAGATCGTCGTCGACATGTTTGGCGATGTCGGGGCTGGCGAGATCCCCCTCGAAGCGGGTCATGTCGAGGCCAATCGCGCGGGCGTGCTCGCGCGCATCCTGCTCGCTCAGCGGTTTTTGCTGCTCATAGAAGCGGTCATACATCTCCCAGAAATGGCCCTGCCTGCCGGCCGCCTCCGCCGCGCGGGCCATGAAGGTGGCACCGGGATGATTGGCCTCGTTGAAGAAATGGCGGAAGACGAAGGCCAGGCTTTGGCCCAGCGCCTGGCGCAGGCGGATCATGATGGGGCGCAGCCGCCGGCAATAGGGGCAGAGGAAATCGCCATAGAAGACGACCTCGACGACATCCTTGCCTGGCTTGCCGCCGCGCAGATGATCGCGCGCCGGATCGATGGGACTCTGAAGCCGGAGCGCGATGGCGCTCGAGGGTGCCTGCTCTTCCGCCATCGGTTCCGTGGTCTATCGGTTGCGGGGCTGCGAGATTAGCCGATGCAGCCGGAAGGATGTATGGACTGCAAGAGCTACTTTTCGTTCAGCGCCCACACGCCATCCCAATCGGCGGGTGGCGGCTCGGACTTCAACGTCTTCAGCCGATCGAGGAAGACGCGGGCAGGCCCATCGCCGGGCACGGCTTCGAGAGCGGCGGTAAAAGCAACCGCTGCCTCGTCCCAGGCACGCCGGCGATAGGCGGCGAGCCCTTCGGCAAAATGCTCCGTCAGGCGGCGCATGTCGCCCGACAGCGCGCCGCGCAGCCCCAGCACCTCATAAACGTGTTCCGGCTCCTCCTTGCCCTCGACGCGGATCTGGTCGAGCTCGCGGAATTCGAACAGTTCGCCGGTCATCTTTGTGGTCCGGGCGTTCACCAGGAAGCGCGTGCCAAAGGCCTTGTTGGCGCCCTCCAGCCGCGAGGCGAGGTTCACCGCATCGCCCATGACCGTGTAGCTCATGGAAACGTCGGAACCGATATTGCCGACGATCGCTTCGCCGGTTGCAACACCGACGCGCATGTCGATCAGCGGCACCCGCTTGATGCCCATCAGCTCCGGCAGCTCCGTGCGATAGACTTCCAGCGCCGTCAGCTGCTCCAGCCCCGACATGCAGGCCAGGACGGCCTGTTCCTCGGGCTCGGTAAACGGAGGCCCCCAGAACGCCATGATCGCATCGCCCATATACTTGTCGATGATGCCGCGGTGGCGGCGGATCGGTTCCGACATGCTGGCGAGATAGCGGTTGACGATCTTCACCATGCCGGCGGGCGTCATGCCCTCGCTGAGTGCGGTAAATCCCTTCATGTCGCAGAAGAAGACCGTCATGACCCGGCGCTCGCCGCTGCCGGCGAGCGCATCCTTGTTTTCGATCAGCCCCTCGACGATGCGCGGATCCATGTAGCGGCCGAAGGTTTCCCTGATGCGGGCCTTGGCCCGAAGCTCGCGCACCATGGCGTTGAAGCTTTCGGTCAGTTCGCCCACCTCGTCGCGGCTGGTGACAGGAATTTCGGTCTCGAGCGCGCCCTGCTGCACCGCGTGGGTTCCCTGAAGCAGCCGCTTCAGCGGGCGCACCAGCCCGATGGTAAAGATGCCGGCGGCAATGCCGCCCAAGGTCAAGGCGAGCGCCAGCAGCGCCAAACCGTATTCCACCGTGCTGGTCTGGGCTTCGGCGGCGAGCTTGCTGGCGGCGTCCAGCAGCTCCAGCATCTTGTGGCGCGTCTCCTCGGTCTCCGCATTCATCTGGTCGCGCATGGTATCGAGCTGCTGGAGGCCCAGCTTCCATGCCGCCGTGTCGCCCCGTTCGATGGTGGCGTCGAGATTGAGCCGCAGCTTCTCGTAATCGGCATGATGGCGCTGCAGGAACTCGATGCGGGTATCGAGCCGGCTCAGCTCGTTCTTGTCGCCGAAGCTTGCCGGATCGGCGATCTCATGCTGGATGGTCGTCCGCGCATTGGTGAACTCCATGTCGGCTTCTTGCGCCTTGTCGGCCGCCAGCTTCTCCAGCGCGGCCATCGCATCCTTGTCCTCCGGATTGACCAGCCGGGCGATGATCAGCCGGCGCACGAACAGTCCTTCCTCGACAGAGCGCAGATTGGCCCGCGCCAGATCGCCATAGGCCGGCACGTAGGAGCCGTGGATATTCTCGATCAGCGATTCGACCTCGCGGGCAGACCGGGCGTTGACCCAGGCAACCGCGCTGACCAGCGCCAGCAGGACCAAGACCACGCTGAAGACCTTGACGCCAACACCGATTTTCAAGGGCGCCCCCGCGCCGTGACGAATCAGGCGAGAAGATAAGCCCTAATCGCCTGGCCGCAAACCGGTTAGGCCCGTTGCGCGTCAGGGCTTGCGATAGCTGATGCGCCAGATGGTGCCGCTGGCATCGTCGCTGACCAGCAGGCTGCCATCCTTGGCGACCACAACTGCCACCGGACGGCCCCAGACCTGGGCCGGCGCGTGGCCCGCGATCCAGAATCCGGTCAGGAAGTTCTCGTAATACCCGGCAGGCTTGCCGTCCTTGAAGGGGACGCGCACGACCTTGTAGCCGGTGGGCCTGCCCGCATTCCACGAACCGTGCAGGGCGACAAAGGCATCGCCGCGATAGTCCTGCGGAAACATCGCCCCGTCGTAGAAGGCAAGGCCCAGCGGTGCGGAGTGCGACTGGAACAGCAAGTCCGGCACGATAGCCTTGGCCACCAGACCGGGGTGCGGGGCGATATCCGGCTGCACATTCTGGCCGATATAGGAATAGGGCCAGCCATAGAAGCCGCCGGGAATGATATGCGTCAGATAATCGGGAACGAGG
>CAZQLF010000321.1:0-4248 GCA_964594035.1 uncultured Rhodospirillaceae bacterium
AGTTTCTCGGCTTCGCCCAGCTGTTTCTCGTCGTTCGAGTTGAAGGAGTAGCCGTAATATTTCAGCGCGTTGCCGATGGTCGTCAGCTGATAGTCATGCACGGTCGCCCGGCCGCTGTACTTGCCGCGCACCTGGTCGAAGAAATCCTTCCAGGTGGTCAGCTTCTCGCTGACCTTGGCCGTGTTCACGCAATAACCGGTCGTACCCCAGTCCTTGTGCACCGCATAGACCTTGCCGTTCACCGTGCCGGGCTGGGTGAAGCGCTGGTCCGTGTAGGTCGAAGGGTCGTACATCGGGATGAGGCTGAGATCGAGCGGCTCGATCAGGTCGGCCGCGACATAGTTGGAAATCGTGTAGTTGGTCGGCACGAACGCATCCCAGCCGGTGCCGCCCGCCTTCAGCTTGGCATACATTTCTTCGTTGGAACCAAAGACGGTGAGGTCGACCTTCGCCCCTGTGGCCGCGGTGAATTTGTCGAAATTCTTCGGATCGTGATAGTTGGGCCAGCTCGTCAGCGCCACGCGATCGCCGATATCGCCGGCATGGGCCCATTTGGGCGCCACAAGTTCCGGCATGCTGGCGGCGAGTGCCGCCACTGCGGTGCCCAGGCCGGTCACGCCCATGAAATGCCGGCGCGAGATCGACCCCTTGCGGTAACGCAACAGTTCCTTGATGAATTCCTTACGCGGATCCATGCGATTCTCCCATTGTTTGTGGCGACCGATTGATTTTGTTAAAGGCGTCCCGGCCGTCGCCGCCGGTTCGCCAAAGCCCTTCGCTAGCCCTCCCGTTGCGCCGCCAGGCGGCGCGTGAGCTTTACGCCGTTGCGCGGATCCGCCGTCGCCAGTTCTACCGGCACGCCGGCCCGCTTGATCGCCCGGGCCAATTCACCCGTCGGCGCCCTGTCCGCCACGATCAGCTTGATCGTATCCAAGGGGCAGACATTCTCAAGGGTCAGCAGATCGAACTTCGAATGATCGCATAACAGCATGTTGGCCTCGGCGCGAGCCAGCATGGCGCGCTTGATGGCCGCTCCCTGGGGATTGACGTCATTGGGGCCGCTGGCGGTCAGCCCGCTGCAGCCGATGATAGCAATATTGGCATTGAAGCGGTGAAGAAAGCCCTCACTGTCGGAGCCGAAAACACTGGCTTCGCGCGCATCGTAGCGCCCGGGGCAGACAACCACGGCGATGGAGGGATTGGTCGAGAGCGCCGTGGCAATTCCGAAGCTGTTGGTAATGACGGTGAGATCGCGCAGTTCCGCTGAAAGCCGCCGGGCGAAATGCAGCGTGGTCGAGCCGGCATCGATCATCAAAACCTGACCGGGCTTGATGGCACGCGCTGCCAGGGCCCCTACCCGTTCACGCTCGGCCACATACTCCTTGTAGCGTTCGCTCAACGTCGGTTCGGCACCAAAGGGGCGTGCCGCAGCACCGCCATAGGTGCGGCTCAGCATGCCCTGCCCGCTCAGCTCGTCGAGGTCGCGGCGGATGGTCTCGGTGGAAACGCCGAATTCGCTGGCGAGCGCCGAAATGCGGATCGCGGGCGACGCGCGCAGCTCGCCCAGGATGCGGGCCTGGCGCTCGGTCTTTCTCAGTTTCTTCTTCGCCGCCATGTATTTTTGCCAGAACGTTCAGCGTGCCGACAACAGCGCCTCGGAAAGCTCGACGAAGCCGTGGGCGCCGCGGGCCCTTGTCACATATCTTGGTTTGTGGGCGAGGTCGGCCACAAAATCAAGGACGTTCGCCACGCCGACCGCGTTGGGAAAATGGCCGAACATCGGCGCGTCATTGGGCGAGTCCCCGGCGAAAACAATGCTGTTTTTTGCCGACTCCATATCGGCGGACAGGGCCTCGGCGAAGAAATGGCGGGTCATGGATAGTTTGTCGTAGCGGCCAAACCAGCCGTTCACATGGATGGAGCTGACCTTGGCCGTCGCGCCGTGCCGTTTGAAGATGCCAACGATACGCTCCACGGCGTCATGGGATAGACGCGGCACATCCTCGCAGAAATCGATGGCGAGATCGGCCTCGCGATACGCTTGGTCCGTTGCAACAGCTGCCCCCGGAACCTCGGCCAGTACCTCATCGCGGATGCGGTCCAGCTTCAGCCGGTCGGCCGATCGCGCCGATGCATCCTTGGCGTAGCGGCGCAGCATGCGCTTCTCTTCATCGAGATAGCGAAAATAGAGCGCGCCGTTCTCGCCGATGACGCCATCCACAGGCCATTGCCGCGCGATCAGGTCGCACCAGCCGGCTGGCCGGCCGGTGACGGGTATGACCTTCAAGCCTGCCTGATGCAGGCGCTGCATCGCCATGTAGCTCTCCGCCGGCAAACGGCCATGCTCGGTCAGCGTGTCGTCGATGTCGGTGAGCACATAACGAATGCCGGCGCGCTCGGCGCGGGGAAACTCCGCAAGCGGGCGCATGGCGCTCACGCCGAAGCGGCGAACGGTGCCAGGCGTCCGGAATCGCCGGCAAGGTCGAGGAAGGTGTAGCGGTCGCGGATTTCCCGCGCTTGCGCCACTGCCCGGCGATAGAAGTCCACCGGCACGCCGATATCGCGGCTGGTCAGCGGAGCCCCCGCCGCCCTGAGCGCGGCCTCGACTTCCTTCAGGGGACGCATCACCTTCCCCAGCGCGGACCGGATATCGGCCCAGCTTCTGGCAAGTTTGTCGCTCACAGCGCGCGCCGCATTGGCATCAAGCCTTTTCTTGGCAAAGGCCGGCCAGCAGGAGGCGCCAAGCTCTGGCCCAAAATGCGCCATCACCGTCTGCTCGCTGACCGTAGTGGCGGAAACCGCCGGTGGCGTATCGCCCAGCATCGCCTCCTGCAGCCGCGCCATGGTCAGCGTCGTCACCGCGATATGTTCGCCATGGAAGGAGGCCGGCCAGGCACGATCGCCCAGCATGTCGATGTAGTGGCTGATGAGATGCTCGCCCTGGCTTGCGGGATAGCTGCCCCCGCAGATGGTCATGCCGAGGCCAGAGAGCACCAGCGTTCGCGCCAGCACCTCCATGGCCGCGATGTCACCGGCCACAAGATCGCCAGCCTTGGCGAACAACGCTGCCTCATCCGCCTCCAATAACCTGAAAGGGGCGGTGCGATAAGGTTTGGCGAACAACAAATGCGCCAGCAGCCAGTCGGCTTGGGCCGTCGAGCGGCAGGCGCTGTCGCCCAGGCCCGAGCGGATCATGCGCGGCGGCGCCTTTGACAGCACTTCGAGATCGAGGAAGACGCCGAGGGGCGCATGGGACGGCAGCGATTTCTTGTGGCCGTGTTCGGTAATGGCGGCACTGACCGAGGTGTAGCCGTTCATCGACGGCGCGGTGCCGAACACGGCATAGGGTTTGCGCTCCAGGAACGTCGCGTATTTGCAGAGATCGTTGATGGTGCCCGAGCCGACGGCGATGAGGGCAGTGGCATGCTTCGTTTGCGCGCGCACCAGCTCCACCGTTTCCATGTCTGCCGAGGGCGTACCGGGCAGCACGATCAAGCCCACGCTGCCGGCGCCGCCAAGCGCCTGATGCACGCGTGTCCCCAACACTTTGAGCGTCGGCGCGTCGCAGACCACGGCCGGCATGTCGCCCAGGCCAAGGCCCGCAACCAGCAACGCTTCCCGTCCGGCAAGGCTGCGCGCGATCGCGATCATGCGGACGGGCACCGATAAGGTCGGCCCGCCATCGGGATCGGGCAAGGTGCCGGCAAGCAGCCGGTCCAGCATCTGCTGACTCATGAGGCAACCGGAGAGAACAAAGGTTTCAGGGATTGGAACAGGAGCCGATAGCGGCCATAGGCCTCATCATAGGCCTGACGGTTCGCGGGATTTGGCGCGACCATCGTATCGGGCGGTGCGATGCGCGCCGCTGCGTCGTCGAGATCGCGTGCCGCGCCTGCTGCGACGGCAGCCAGAAGCCCGCCGCCCACGGGCGAACTGTCGGCCACGCTGGAGATCTCCGCCGGGCGCTGGACCAGATCAGCCCGGATCTGCGCCCAGACCTGGCTTTTCGCTCCGCCACTCAGCAGCAAGAGCTTCGACGTGTCGAGGCCGAGTGCCGTCAGCCGCTCGACCACATCGCGCATGGCAAAGGCGCAGCCCTCGAGGACAGCGCGCGCCATATGCGAAGGGCCGTGGGCCGCCGTCAGCCCATAGAAGCAGCCGCGTGACTCGGAATTCCCTTCGGGGCCCATGGCCCCGGAGAGAGCCGGCAGGAAGGTGACCCCTTCCGCGCCCGGCGGCGCTTGCTGC
>CAZQLF010000322.1:0-4246 GCA_964594035.1 uncultured Rhodospirillaceae bacterium
TCCGCTACCGCCCGATGGGCTTTATTTCGGCAGGACGGAGTTCGAGAACACGCTGGCCAAACGTTCGAGCCTGGCGCTGTCGCCCTTTGCTGCGGCAGAACGCGAGGTTGATGCGGGCGGACGGCGTGGCCGCGATTTCGCCGAGGCGCGCGCCCGTCCGGAGGTCAATCTCTATGACGCAGTGCGGCAGCGGATCACGGAGGAGCAGGCGGCCGGTCGGCGCGTGCTGATCGCTGCCGTCAGCGAGGGCAGCCGCGACCGGCTGGAGCATGTCATGGCCGATCACGGCCTCGCCCGAGGTCAGCAGCCAGGGGACTGGCCGGTGGCTGAGGGACTCCCCCGCGATATGGTCGGCTTCGTGCTGCTGGCGCTGGATCACGGATTCACCGCCGGCGATCTCGCCGTCATCGCGGAGCCCGATATCCTGGGCGACCGCATGGCTCGCCCGGCGAAGAAGCGGGCCAAGGCCGACCGGTTCCTGACGGAGCTTGCAAGCTTTTCCGAAGGCGATTTCGTGGTCCATGTCGACCACGGCGTCGGCCGATACGAGGGGCTCGAAACCCTGGATGTCGGCGGCGCGCCGCACGACTGCCTGAAGATGGTCTATGAGGGGAACGACAAGCTCTACGTCCCCGTCGAGAACATAGAGGTGCTGTCACGCTACAGCGCCGAGGACACGCCCGCCCAGCTTGACCGGCTGGGAGGCCTGCAATGGCAATCGCGCAAGGCCCGCGTCAAACAGCGCCTTCAGGATATTGCCCAGCAATTGATGCGCACCGCTGCCGCGCGGGCCACGCGCCATGCCGACGCGGTCCTGCCGCCCTCCGGCCTGTTCGACGAATTCGCCGCACGCTTTCCCTATGCCGAAACCGAAGACCAGACCAAGGCCATCGAGGATGTTCTGGGCGATCTCGCCAACGGCCGGCCCATGGACCGCCTCGTCTGCGGCGATGTGGGATTCGGCAAGACCGAGGTGGCGCTTCGCGCGGCGTTCGTGGTGGCGATGAGCGGCAAGCAGGTCGCCATCATCACGCCCACCACTTTGCTCTGCCGCCAGCATTTCAAGACGTTCAGCGCACGATTTGCAGGATTGCCGCTGCGGGTGCGTCAGCTATCGCGGCTGATCGGTACCAAGGAATCGAACGAGACCCGCAAGGAGCTCGCCGCCGGCAAGGTCGATATCGTCATCGGGACCCACGCGTTGCTGGGCAAGGGCATCACCTTCAACCGCCTCGGGCTGGTCATCGTCGACGAGGAACAGCATTTCGGCGTTGCCCAGAAGGAGAAGCTGAAGGATCTCGCCGCCGACATTCATGTGCTGACGCTGACGGCAACACCGATCCCGCGCACCCTTCAACTCGCCTTGTCCGGCGTGCGCGAAATGAGCCTGATCGCGACACCGCCGGTGGATCGTCTGGCAGTGCGCACCTTCGTCCTGCCCTATGACCCCGTGATCGTTCGCGAAGCGATCATGCGCGAGCATTATCGCGGGGGGCAGGTGTTCTATGTCTGCCCGCGCATCGAGGACATCGGCCGGCTGGCGGAGCGCATCGGCAAGCTGGTGCCGGAAATCAAGATGGTCGTGGCGCATGGCCAGATGCCGCCCACCCAGCTTGAAAAGGCGATGACGGCTTTCTACGACAAGCAGTACGACCTGCTGCTGTCGACCAACATCATCGAATCCGGCCTCGATATTCCCACCGCCAATACGATGATCATCCATCGTTCGGAGATGTTCGGGCTCGCCCAGCTCTACCAGCTGCGGGGACGCATCGGGCGCTCCAAGTTGCGCGGCTACGCCTATCTCACCCTGCCGCCGGACCGCAAGCTTTCGGCCACGGCGATGAAACGCCTCGAAGTCATGCAGACCCTCGACCAGCTGGGTGCCGGTTTCACGCTTGCGAGCCACGATCTCGATATTCGCGGTGCCGGCAATCTGCTGGGCGCGGAACAATCGGGCCATATCCGTGAGGTGGGCATCGAGCTCTACCAGCACATGCTGGAGGAAGCGGTGGCAGAGGCCCGGGGGCAGAGCCAGAAGGCGCTTGCCGCCCAGGACTGGACCCCGCAGATCAATCTCGGCATGCCGGTGCTGATTCCGGAGAGCTATGTCGCCGACCTGCCGGTGCGTCTGGCGCTTTACCGGCGCATCGCCATCCTGGTCGATCAAAACGAAATCGATTCATTTGCCGCCGAAATGATCGACCGTTTCGGGCCGCTGCCGGTCGAGGTAGAAAACCTGCTGAAGGTGGTGGCGCTCAAGCGGCTCTGCCGGACGGCCAATGTCGACAAGGTGGAGGCTGGCCCCAAGGGTGCGGTGGTCAGTTTTTACGAGAACCGGTTCCCGCATCCAGAACGGCTCATCGGCTTCATCGGCCAGCAGGGCAAGGCGGCTTCGGTGCGGCCGGACCACCGCATCGTCTTTCGCCAGCCCTGGGACAAGGCGCCGGAGCGGGTGAAAGGCGTGGAAACGTTGATGGAAAAGCTGGCGAAGCTGGCGGCCTGAGCGACCTAAAGGGGAAAGGATGTTCTACGAGATTGCCAACGGCCATGGGCTGAGGAACGACCCCTTCAAGTCGCTGGTCGTGCCGCGCCCGATCGGCTGGATCACCACCATCGACACGCAGGGCCGCGTCAACCTGGCGCCGTTCAGCTTCTTCAACGCCATCGCCGAAGATCCGCCCATGGTGCTGTTTGCGCCCGGCGGGCGAAAGGCGGACCGGGCCGTCAAAGACAGCCGTGCTAATGTCGAGGAGACGGGCGAGTTTGTGTGCAACCTCGCCACATGGGATTTGCGCGATGCCATGAACCTGACCTCGGCCAATCTGGCCGCGGGCGAGGACGAGATGAAACATGCGGGCCTGACGCCTGTGCCCTCGCGCCTCGTCAAGCCGCCGCGGGTCAAGGAATCGCCGGTGCACTTCGAATGCAGGCTGTGGCGGGTGGTGGAGTTGCCGACCCATGACAAGGAAGAGCCAAATAGCATCGTCATCGGTGAGGGTGTCGGAATCCATATCGATGATGCGCTGATCAAGGACCAGCGGGTCGATATCGTTGCGGCCCAGCCTATCGCCCGGCTGGGCTACAGCGAATACACGGTGGTTGATTCGAAATTTTCGATGCGCCGGCCGGGGTAGGGCAGCAAGCGCAATGTCCGATCTCGATCTCGTTCTGGCGATCCTGCACCATATCTTCGTCTTTGCGCTCTTCGGGGTGTTGTTTTCCGAGTTCATGCTGGTACGGCGCGGGATGGAAACGGCGACTGTTGCCCGCGTGGCACGGATCGACGCGTGGTATGGCGCGCTGGCAGCCCTCATTCTCATCGTCGGGTTTTCCCGCGCGATCTTTGCTGCGAAAGGTTGGGACTATTACGCCCACAACGCTTTCTTCTGGGCCAAGATCGGAACATTTGTCGCCATCGGCCTTCTCTCGATCTCGCCGACGCGCTCGTTCCTCAGATGGCGGCGCGCCGGCACGCCGCCGTCAGACGAGGCTGTCGATTCCGCCCGGCGTTATCTCTGGATGCAGGTATGCCTGTTCCCGTTTTTGCCCGCCTTCGCGGCGGCAATGGCCCGCGGCTATGGCATGTTCTGAGCAGGCGATTTACGCCGCGCGCCAGTAGAACGGCTTCAGCGGGCTCGTATCGCGGAAGATGCTTTCCCACAGGCGCCGTGCTTCGCCCTCATCGATGCCGCCCCAGCGTTCGGCGAGCTGGGCCGGGATGGTCGCCCCGCAGGCGTCGCAATGTCGCATTTCGAAGACCGGGTCCCAGGCATGGTCCTTGTCGACCAGCGGCACCGAGAGCGTGGTGCGCATGTTCGCCTCGGCCTCGGATCCGCAATTGGGGCAGAGAAACTCGCCGGGCTTTTTCGGCATGATCAGCCCGCGCTCTCCCGCAGGACTGCCGTCTCCTCCTCGCGGGCGAGGTCGAACAGCTGGAAGAAGCTTTCCGGTTCCTGCGCGCCGGACAGAAGGAAGCGGTAGTTGAAGATGAAGCAGGGCACCCCGTTGATGCCCTGGCGTCGGGCCAGACTGTCTTCGGCGCGCACCTCGTCGAGGCCCTCGTCGCCGGCGAAATAATCGTCAACGTCCTCCAGCCCCACCGCTTCGCCGATTTCGGTCAGCACACGAACGCTGCCGATGTCGCGACCCTCGACGAAATAGGCGCGGAACATTGCTTCCAGCAGGGGATCCTGCAACCCTTCCTTGCTCGCCTTGCGCAGCAAGCGGTGGGACAGGATCGTGT
>CAZQLF010000323.1:0-4243 GCA_964594035.1 uncultured Rhodospirillaceae bacterium
GCGTCATCACCCTGCCGCTGATCCTGCCGGCGGTGATCACCGCCGGGCTGCTGGCCTTCATGCTGTCGCTGGACGATTTCATCATCAGCAACTTCGTCTCCGGCGCCACGGTAACCTTCCCGCTGTTCGTCTGGGGCACGGCGCGGGTTGCCATGCCGCCGCAGATCTACGTCATCGGCACGGCGGTGTTCGTCATTCTGAGCCTGCTGATGCTGGGCAGCTTCCTGCTGGAGCGCCGGCGCAGCCAGGCGCGCGCGACCGGATAAGCGAGGGACCGACCATGAATGTTGCTGCGCCCATGACCGACTCCGTCATCCGGCTGGAAAAGGTGCACAAGGCCTATGGCCCGGTCACCATCATCCATTCACTCGATCTGGATATCCGCCGCGGCGAGTTCCTGACCCTGCTGGGCCCGTCCGGCTGCGGCAAGACGACGACGCTGAAAATGATCGCCGGATTCGAACAGCCCACCTCGGGCCGCATCCTGCTGGACGGTGTCGATGTCTCGCGCGTACCGCCCTATGAGCGCCATCTCAACACCGTGTTCCAGCAATACGCCCTGTTCCCGCATATGAGCGTGAAGGACAACGTCGCCTTCGGCCCGCGCACGGCAAAGCTCGAGGAAGCCCAGGTCAAGCAGCGGGTCGAGGCGGCGCTCGCCATGGTGAATATGAGCAGGTTCGCCGAGAAAAGACCCTCGGAGCTTTCCGGCGGCCAGCAGCAGCGCGTGGCGCTGGCCCGCGCGCTGGTGAACATGCCGAGTGCGTTGCTGCTCGACGAACCGTTGAGCGCCCTCGACGTCAAGCTTCGCCGGGCCATGCAGCTCGAGCTGAAACGCATCCAGATGGATGTCCACACAACCTTCATTTTCGTGACCCACGACCAGGACGAGGCGCTCACCATGTCGTCCCGGATCGCGGTCATGAATGCCGGGCGCATCGAGCAGCTCGATACGCCGGAGGAGATCTACAAGCACCCGGCCACGCCCTTCGTTGCCGGCTTCATCGGCCATGCCAATCTGCTGCCGGCGACCGTTACGGCGCAGCGCGGCGACGAGGTGGAGCTGACGCTGGATGGCGGCGGGCGCGGGCGTTCCCATGCGCCGGCGACGATGAAAGCGGGCGACCGCGTGCTGCTGATGTTGCGGCCGGAGATGATCCATCTCGGCCTCGCCGGCACGCCGCCGGCCCAGGGCTTTGCTGCGAAGCTCGTCTCCATCGATTTCCAGGGCTCGCTGTTCCGCTATGAGCTGGAAAGCGAGGATGGCCAGCATCTGGTGGTTACGTTGCTGCCCCAGCACAAATTGACCGGCGCGGCAGAGGGCCAGACTGTGGCCGTCGATTGGGATGTCGAGCTTGCGTGGGTTGTACCGGCCGAGGCCCAATAATCAGAAATTACCAAGGAGGAGCGAACGATGAGGAAACCAAGCAATTATCGAGGCGGCATGAGCCGCCGCACCATGCTGAAATCCGCGGTGATGGCGGGTGCCGCCTTCGCCGGGGCCACGGGCATCGATCTCGCCGCGATGATGAAGGCCAGGGCTGGCGACATCAGCGGGCCGCTCGAGATCTCGCAATGGCCCTATTACATCGACAAGGACACGGTGCCGAACTTCGCCAAGAAGTTCAACATCAAGGTCGATTACATCGAGGACATCAACGACAACGACAGCCTGTTCGGCAAGATCGCGGGACCCCTGCAGTCGGGGCAGAACCCGGGGCGCGACATCATCGTGCCGACGGGCTATCTGGTGGATCGCCTGGTAAAGCTTGGCTGGCTCGAGAAGTTCTCGGCTTCCGAGGTTCCCAACATGAAGAACCTGGAGCCGAGCCTGGCCAAGCCAAGCTGGGACCCCACCCAGGAATATTCGCTGCCCTGGGCCACATTTCTCACCGGTGTTGCCTATAACGTGAAGAAGACCGGGCACGAGCTCACCAGCGTCAACGACATCTTCGACCCGGCCTTCAAGGGCCATGTCTCGATGCTGAACGAGATGCGCGACACGCTGGCCCTCACGATGCTGGGCATGGGCATCGATCCGGCAAAGGCGACGTTCGACAACGCCCAGGCCGCGGTAAAGAAGATCAAGGAGAATGTCGAAAACGGCCAGATTCGCCAGTTCTTCGGCAACGACTACGGCGCGGCACTGGCCCGCGGCGATATCTGGGTTGCCTTTGCCTGGTCGGGCGACGTCATCCAGCTGCAGAAGGACAATCCGGACCTGCGGTTCCTGGCCCCGAAGGAAGGCGTCTATCACTCCGTCGACAACATGGTGATGCCGCTGAAGCCGGCCCATCGCGACGCGGCGCTCGCCTGGATGAACTACATCTACGAGCCGGAGGTCTATGCCCATATCTGCGCGTCGGTGCAGTACATCCCGCCGGTTGCCGGCACCAAGCCCTTCGTGGAAAAGATCGATCCGAAGATGCTCGATAACCCGTTGATCTATCCGCCGCCGGAGCTGCTCGCCAGGCTGGTGGATTTCGTGAACCTCAGTGCCGACGACGAGCAGAAGTGGAACGATTTGTTCCAGACCTTGCTGGGGCACTGAACCTTCGCCTCCCCCGCCCCCTTGATGGGGGCGGGCCGGGGTGGGGGTGAACGTCACCCGCCCAAAAACAGCCGACCCACCTCCGGATTGTCGAGTAGATCGCTCGCCTTGTCCGCCAGCGCCAGGCGGCCGGCGACCAGCACGTAGCCGATATCGGCGAAGCTCAGGCCCTTGCGGGCATTCTGCTCCACCAGCACGATAGTCTTGCCTTCCTTGCGCTGCAGATCGCCCAGGATTTCGAACACCATGTCGATGTAGCGCGGCTCGAGCCCAATGGAGGGTTCGTCCACCAGCAGTACCTTGGGCTGCATCATGAGCGCCCGGGAAATCTCCAGCAGGCGCCGCTCGCCGCCCGAGAGCACATAGGCGGGCTTGTGCCGGCGCTCGGCCAGGCGCGGATAGCGCGCGAAGATGGCATCGGCGGCGTGCCTGGCGTCGGCCGTACCCGGCATCAGATAACCGCCGAGCCAGAGATTTTCCTCAACCGTCATCTCGGGAAAGACGGAATTGTCCTGCAGCACATAGGCAATCCCCGGTTCCTTGAGCCGCGCATTGGGCCGAAGCTTCGTGACATCGCGCCCGCCGACGGAAATCTTCCCCGCGGTGATGGTGGTGAACCCATAGATCGAATGCAGCACGGTGGATTTGCCCGCGCCATTGGGGCCGATCAGGCACAGCGATTGGCCCGCGCCGAGACGAAGATCGAGCCCATGCAGGATCTCCATGTTGCCATAGCCCGCCACGAGACTGTCGATAGTGAGCAGCGGATTCGGTCCGGCCAGCGCGTCGAGCGCTGCCAGCGACGGGCCGGATGCGGCAAGATCGGCCGCCGCCTTTTCCACCGCATCGACCGAGAGCACCGTATCGACGGTGCCAAGGCCGTGGCCGCTGATCTTGTTGCCGGCCGTGGGGCTCATGAGCTGGCCCCGAGGTAGGCTGCGATCACCATGGGATCGTTCTGTATTTCCGCCGGCTTGCCTTCGGCCAGGATCCCGCCATGGGCCATGCAGTAGATATGCTCGGCGAGGTTCATCATCACCCGCATATTGTGCTCGATCACGAACAGGGTGATCCCCAGCGCTTCGCGGGCGCGGCGCAGTCGGTCGACAAGGCCATTGATCAGGGTCGGATTGATTCCCGCGGTGGGCTCGTCGAGCAGCAGCAGGCGTGGATGGCCCATGAGGGCCATGGCGAATTCCAGCAGCTTCTGCTGGCCGAAGGAGAGGCTGCCGGCCAGCAAATCGCGCTTGCTGGAAAGCCCGACGAAATCGAGGAGCTCCTCGGCATGGGCCACCCGCGCGCCGGTCGGACGTCCGATCATGCCGATGAGCCGTTCATCGGCGCGCTCGCTCACCAGCAGATTGGCGATGCAGCTCATCTGCCGGAACACGCGGGTCTGCTGATAGGTGCGCAGCAGGCCCAGCCGTGCGATCTGCGGTTAGCGCAGCTTCGAGATTTTCTTACCCGCGAAGCGGAACGGGCCACCCTCGATGATTTTCGTGCCGGCGATGGAATTGAACAAAGTGGTCTTGCCCGAGCCGTTGGGGCCGATCAGGCCGATGATGGCGCCTTCCGGCACCACGAGATTGACACGGCTGTTGGCGATGATGCCGCCATAGCGCTTGGTGACGTCGCTCACTTCCAGCAGCGCCGTCATTGTTGTTCCGCCTCCAGCGCAAACAGGTGCGGCCA
>CAZQLF010000324.1:0-4238 GCA_964594035.1 uncultured Rhodospirillaceae bacterium
CTCCCCCAGCCTTGCGCGACCCGGTTTGGCCGGGGGCAAGATCAAAAGCGGGCGGGTTGCGGGCGGCCATGGTAGCCGCGGCCTCGGCGAAGCTCTGTTCCGCCACGCAATCGAGTTAGCGCGCGAGGCGGGCTGTGGCCTGGTGCAGCTCACCACCGATCGCAGCCGTGCCGATGCGCTGCGCTTCTATGAGCGGTTGGGCTTCGAGGCAACGCATCTCGGCCTGAAACTGGACCTGACCAAGCTGGATCCGGCGAAGGCCGAGAGCGCCTGATGCCGGCGATCAGGCACGAGCCTCTTGATGTGGTGGTCGTGGGCGCCGGCATGGGCGGCGCTGCCTTCTCCCGCCGGCTGATCCAGCGCGCGCCGAAGCTGCGCATCGCCTGCCTCGAACGCGGCGGCTGGGCCGACCCAGCAGCCATGCCGGCCTATGGGCCGCACTGGCAGCGGGCGATCCTCGGCTCGCATGCCACCTCGCCCAATCTGCGGCTCAAATCCGGCGTGTCGACCGCCTCGGCCGACTATCCGATCGATGACAGCGGCTCCGACATCAAGCCTTTGATGTGGAACGGCGTCGGCGGCTCCAGCATCAACTGGGCGGCGCATTTTCCGCGCCTGCATCCCTCCGACTTTCGCACCCGCAGCCTCGATGGTGTGGGCGATGACTGGCCCTTCGGCTATTTCGATCTCGAGCCCTATTACGATCAGAACGACATCGAGACGGGTGTCTCGGGCCTGGCAGGCGATCCCGCCTATCCGCCGAAACCGCAACGGCCCATGCCGCCCATCGCGCTGGGGCGGCTGGGCATGACGGCGGCACGCGGCTTCGATGCGCTGGGCTGGCATTGGTGGCCGGTCGACGGCGCGGTGAATTCGGTCGCCTATGACGGACGCGGCGCCTGCAATTACTGCGGCCCCTGTCTGATCGGCTGCGTCAACCACGCCAAGTCATCGACCGATGCCACCTATTGGCCCAAGGCGATGGCGGGCGGCGTCGAGCTTCGGCCCAACTGCATCGTACAGCAGGTCGTTGTGGAAGCGGGTCGTGCCTCCGGCGTGGTCTATCGCGACACCGAAGGTCACGATCACTGGCAGCCTGCTGCCTACGTCGCGGTCGCCGGCAATGGCATCGGCACGGCGCGGCTGCTGCTGGCCTCCGGTCTCACGAGCCCGGCACTCGGCCGCGATCTGATGTTTCATCCTGCCGCCTATCTGCGCGGCATGGTCCGCGAGGAACTGGATGGCCCCGTGGGACCGGTCGGCTGCGCCATCTATTCCCATGAATTCTACGAGACAGATGCGTCGCGCGGCTTCAAGCGCGGCATTCATCTGCAGGCAACGCGGGAAAACGCGTTGCTGGTTCAGGCCATGCGCATGCAGCCCAATTGGGGGCGCGAAGCCTTGACCAAACTGCGCGAGGAATTTCGCCATTCCATCGTGGTGCTGGTGCAGTCGGAAGACCTGCCGGAGGCGCACAACCGCGTCAGCCTCACCGACCGCACAGAGAGCGACGGGCTGCCCGGCGTGCGCCTCGATTACAAAGTCTCGGCTGAATGCCGGCGCCGCCTCGATTTCGGCATGAAGCAGGCCGAAGCGATGCTGAAAGCGGCCGGCGCCTGGCGCATCGACTACCTGCCGCTGGCGCCCATGACCGGCTGGCACCTGCTGGGAACCGCGCGCATGGGCAGCGATCCAGCAACGTCCGTGACTGACGGGCGCGGGCGCTGCCATGAAGTGCCAAATCTGCTGGTGACCGATGGCAGCCTGTTTCCCACCGTGGGCGCGGCCAATCCGGGTTCAACCATCGGCGCGCTCGGCCTCAAGATCGCTGAGGAACTCGCGAAGGAGATTGCGTGAGCGAATCCTGCCATCGCCCCGTCCTCGATACCCTGCTGCCGGGCGACGGCGACGTGCCCACGGCCACGGCCGCGGGAATCGATAGCGAAAAAATTTCGGCGTTGCTGACACCGATCGCTGCTGCGGCCGCGCGCATCGCCGGCAGCGAGCAGGCTTTCACCGGCGCCGATGAAGCGCGGCGCACCGAAATCCTGACATCGGTACAGAAGGAGATGCCGGATGCCTTCGCAGCACTGATCGCCGCTCTGCTGCCCGACTATTATGAATTGCCTGCGGTATTGAAGGCCTTCGGCTGGCCCGTTCGGCCGCCCCAGCCGCAGGGCCATGCGATCCCGCAGATGGACGGGCCGACCGCGGAACGGCTGGAGAAGGTCAAACTTCGCGGCAAGCTGTGGCGCGACGAAGCCTAACGGTCGATCCGGGTCGAGAGAATGATGGCGGTGGTGGTGCGCTCCACTCCATCCAGCGCTCCGACGCGGTCGATGAGCCGATCCATCTCCGCCACCGTCTCGGTCATCACGATGGCGACCATGTCGAAGGTGCCGCTGACCGAATGCAGGGTGCGCACTTCCGGGATCTTCCGCAGCGCTGACTCCACCGCCGGCGCCAGTTTCGCTACCGCCGTAATCATCACATGGGCGCGGATCGCCTGGCGGTCATGCTCGCCACTGCGAATGGTGTAGCCCGCGATGATGTGGGCGCGTTCCATCCGTTCGATGCGCGCCTGCAGTGTGGTGCGCGAGATGCCGGCCCGGCGCGCCAGTTCGACGCTGGGCGCCCGGGCGTTTTCCCGCAGCAGGGCAAGGATCTTGCGGTCGGTATCGTCGATCTGCATTTTGCCGGAATTTACCGAAATTTTGTCCAAATCTTTACTTGAAATTGACCAATTTGCCTATGCAAACTGACTAGCGCCGCCAGGAAAATGGCCTATCTCAATAATTGGCGGTTTAGGCAGGAGGTCACCATGAAAGACATCGTCGTTGTCGGTGCCGGCAAGATCGGCGCCACGGTCGCCGGCATGCTGGCGGAGAGCGGCGACTACCGGGTGACCATCGCCGATCGCTCGCAGACCCAGCTCGACCAGCTGCACCTGGATGCCGCCGTCAGGCGCGCCCGCTTCGATGCGGAGGATGCCGGCCACCTGCCCACCTTGCTCAAGGGCAAGTTCGCCGTGCTGAGCGCCGCTCCCTTCCAGCTCACCACCCGCATCGCGGATGCGGCGATGGCGGCCAAGACCCACTATCTCGACCTGACCGAAGACGTGGCAAGCACGCGCCATGTAACGAACCTCGCCGCCAAAGCCGACCGCACCTTCATTCCCCAATGCGGGCTCGCGCCCGGCTTCATCACCATCGTCGCCTATGACATGGCCAAGCGTTTTGAGAGCCTGCACGAGTTGAAGATGCGCGTCGGCGCGCTGCCGCAATTCCCTTCCAACGCCCTCAACTACAACCTCACCTGGTCGACCGACGGCGTGATCAATGAGTATTGCGAGCCTTGCGAAGCCATCGTCGATGGCGAGTTGCGCGAGGTGCCGCCGCTGGAGGAGCGCGAGGAATTCGCCCTCGATGGTGTGACCTACGAGGCCTTCAACACCTCCGGCGGGCTCGGCTCGCTCTGCGAGACGCTGAAGGGCAAGGTCGACATTCTGAACTACAAGACTATCCGCTATCCGGGTCACGCGGCCATCATGAAGGCATTGCTGCTCGACTTGCGCCTGCGCGAGCGGCGCCACATCCTGAAGGACATCCTGGAGAACGCGCTGCCCGCCACCCTGCAGGACGTGGTCATCATCTTCGTGACCGCCACCGGCATGAAGGACGGCCGTCTGATGCAGGAGACCTATGCCAATAAGGTCTACAGCCGTCATTGGGGCAAGGCCCATCTCAGCGCCATCCAGGTGACCACCGCTGCCGGGATCTCGGCCGTGCTGGACCTGCTGGCCGGCGGGTGCCTGCCGGGCTGCGGCCTCGTGCGCCAGGAGGATGTGCCGTTGAAAGTCTTCCTGGCCAACCGGTTCGGGCGGGTCTATGCCCAGCCGGTAGCCGATGCCCGGGCGGCCTAGCGAGGTCCCCCAAGGACAGCGGGTCTGCTTGATTCGCAGACGAGCCAAACTGACTGCAATGCGTGCTATATTGCGCACAGCGGGGCTTGTGATCGGGCAGCCATCCGCGGAGGGAACTTCGATGTACAGGACGATTTCGAGGCTTGTTGGTCGCGCCCTTCGGCCGCTGGCTTTTGCCGCCGTGCTTGGTCTTGGCGCGCTGTCGTTTGCCGCGCCGGCCCGTGCTGGCGGCGGTTGGCATGTTTGGTGCTGTGGCTTGCACGGCCGGCTGCGGGGCTGCGCCTGGGTCGGTCAGCGGTTTGCTTTCTCCTTCCGC
>CAZQLF010000325.1:0-4218 GCA_964594035.1 uncultured Rhodospirillaceae bacterium
CCAGGAAGAAGACGTAGAAGAGACTGATGACCAGATCGACCTGGCCGAAGTGGCTCAGCAGGCTGAATAGGCCGACACCGACGGTCGAGCCCAGCACGCCGCCCGCCAGCAGGACGAAGCCCATCTTGAAATCCACATTGTCGCGGCTCCAATGGGCCAGCACGCCGGAGACGGACGAGGCGACGACCTGATTGGATTGGGTGGCAACCGCAACCGCCGGCGGCACGCCGATGAAGATCAGCAGCGGCGTCATCAGAAAGCCGCCGCCCACGCCGAACAGTCCCGACAGGAATCCGATCCCGCCGCCGATGCCCAGCAGCAGGAAGATGTTCACCGATAGCTCGGCAATCGGCAGATAGATCTGCATCGCCGAGGGCTACAAATCTGTGTTCATACTGGGCGATCCGCGGCGCTCGTCGGTCGCAACCGGCAGCCGGAATCGCGATAACGGCGCCTTCGCTTTTGCCGGGGCTTAGAGCCCCGAAGACCAGCGAAACGCCGGGCGGCCTGTCACGCTTCTGGGGCAACCTAACATACCGGAATCGTTTGGGAAAAGCCTGCCAGCGCCGGTTTTGCGCCTATTTCGCCAGGATATTGGTGATTTCGCGCAGCTGGGTGCGCGCGCGCAACAGGTAGAAGCCCTCGACCGCCAGATGGTTGGGCAGGAGCAGGCCATCCGGCTTGCCATTGATGACGATCAGGGGCTTGAGGGTGGCTCCCTCGAGCAGGCTTGCCTGGGTCTGGTCCCAGGCGGACTTCAGGTCCTTGTCGGCGATGACCTTGGCGAAGTCCTTGCCCAACGCCTTGAACAGCATGGCATAGGCATAGAGTTTGCCTTTGGCGTTGTAGAACACGTCATCGGCGCGGAAATCGACGAAGTCGCTCGAGTGTTCGCGGATCTGGCTATCGAGAATCGCGGACGCCGAGCCAAGATCGGCGGCGAAGCGATCCAATGTCGAGAGCAGATTGTCGGCGCGCCGCTCGAACACCGCCTGATGGCCCGAGAGCTTCTCATTGTAGGACAGCAGGGCCTTGCGCGCGGCGCGGTACTGGCTTTCCGACGAGGCCGTCGGCGCCCAGGACGTCGAGGGATCGAAGATCCAGACCGTGGGCGAGTACTTGAGCAGCCCCGCCGCCTTGTCGAGATCGGGATCGGCCTGGCTCGAACCGCGGGTGCGGCCGATCTGGTCGGTCATGTCGACGGCAAAGCGCCCCAGCGCCTGGATGATGCCGATCTGGAAGTTCGGCATGTTGTCCAAGGCAGCGCCCGGATAGAAGAAGGGATCGTTGGCGGGCCAGCCGTTCTGGTCGACCTCGCGCTCGATCAGGCCAGCGGCCGTGGCCACCGCATAGCTGGCGCCGTCATCCACCGGTCCGGGATCGTAAGTCGGATCGTCATCGACCTTGCTGAGCCAGGTCATGCCCACGGGGTAGTAGAGCAGCAGGATCGCGGCCGCCGCGATGATGAGCACACGCCAGAAGCCCCACCGCCGGCGCCTTCGCGCGGGCGGCGCTGCCTCGACGGGCGGTGTCGGCGGTTCATCCGGCGGCTGAACACCGTCCACGACCGGCGGCTCTCCAGGCAAGGGCTCGATCGCCATAGGTTCGCCTGACAGGGGTTCGCCCGGTTGCGGCTCGACCGGTTCCGGCCCGTTCGGCTGAGGATTGCCCGGCTTTGGGGCCCTCGGCTCTGATGGATCGGGTGTGTCCGACATGGGCCGACAAGGTGGGCGAGCAGAGCCCGCTTGGCAAGCGCGCCGGTATGTCAGAACGGCGAAGGAAGCGCTTCCAGCGCTACCCTAAACCCGCAGGAAACCGACGATCTTCTCCACCTCTTCCATGATCGGCGCAGAGATTTCCCGCGCCCGGCGGGCGCCGTCGGCCAGAACGCCGTCGATCTCCGCCGGATCGGCCATCAGCCGCTTCATCTCGCCGCCGATCTTGCCCAAGGTGGCGACCGCCAGATCGGTCAGGACATTCTTGAAGAAGGAGAACTCCCTGCCGGCGAACTCGCGCAGCGCATCGGCAGGCTCACGGCCGCTGAGCGCGGCATAGATCGAGAGCAGGTTGAAGGCTTCGGGGCGTGCCGCCACGGCCGCATCGGCAAAGCTACCATCCGCCGCCAATGCTTCCTCACCCGGCAGGGGTGCCGGATCGGTCTTCGCCTTGCGGATCTTCTGAGCCACGGTATCCGCATCGTCGGTCATGTTGATGCGGCTGTAATCCGAGGCATCCGACTTGCTCATCTTCTTGCTGCCATCGCGCAGGCTCATGACGCGGGCGGCAGCACCGAAGATCAGCGGCTCGGGCAGCGGAAAGAAGCCTGGTGCGGAGAAATCGTTGTTGAACTTCTGGGCAATGTCGCGAGCAAGCTCCAGATGCTGACGCTGATCCTCGCCCACCGGCACATGGGTTGCCTTGTAAGCCAAGATGTCGGCCGCCATCAGGTTCGGATAGACGTAAAGCCCGACCGACGCGTTCTCGCGATCCTTGCCCGACTTCTCCTTGAACTGCGTCATGCGGTTCAGCCAGCCGAGCCGCGCCACGCAGTTGAAGATCCAGGCGAGCTGGGCATGGGCTGCCACCTGGCTCTGGTTGAAGACGATATGCTTGCGCGCATCGATGCCGGCGGCGAGGAACGCCGCCGTCACCTCGCGCGTCTGGGCACGCAACTGGGCCGGATCCTGCCAGGCGGTAATGGCGTGGAGGTCGACGATGCAGAAGATGCATTCATGGTCGCGCTGCAGGCCTATCCAGTTGCGGATGGCGCCCAGGTAATTGCCCAGATGCAGATTGCCGGTCGGCTGAACGCCGGAAAAAATACGTCCCATCGGAAACCCTTATTCTGCCCGCTGCGCGGGCGGGGCCCTTGTTCCGCCTGCCCGACGGCTGGCCCCGGGCGGGCGGGGCTTTATGGCGATGCCGCTGATGTTGCGCAACAAAAAGCAACATCGGGCGGCCCGGACAGCAAGTCCCGTGTGGCAGGCAGGTTACAAAATCCTCATACGTCACCGCGTCTTAGGCCGCCCTGAACGCTCTTGATTCGCCGATATTCTCAGCCAATATAGTCGCTGAACGTGCGAAACCTTTGGAGAACGGACCTCTCATGGCCAACCCGTTGGACAACAGATACATGACCCAGAGCCAGAGCACGGCTGCGGCCGCCGATATCGACGTCGGCCTGCGGCAGTACATGCTCAAGGTCTACAACTACATGAGCGTTGGCCTGGTGGTGACCGGCCTGATCGCTCTTTGGGTCTCCGAACATGCCGACGTCTTCAACGCAGTGACCCAGACGCCGCTGCGCTGGGTGGTGATGTTAGCGCCGCTCGGCTTTGCCCTGCTCTTCGGCTTCCGCATCCAGCAGATGCGGGCCATCACCGCCGAGATTCTCTACTGGGCGTTTGCCGCCATCATGGGCCTCTCGCTCGCTTACATCTTCGTGCTCTATACCCACGCCTCGGTGGCCCGCGTCTTCTTCATCAGTGCTGGCACCTTCGCCGGCATGAGCCTTTACGGCTACACGACGAAGCGTGATCTGACGAGCATGGGCAGCTTCCTGATGATGGGGCTGCTCGGCCTGATCCTGGCAATGGTGGTGAACATCTTCTTCCAGTCAGCCGCGCTCTATTTCACTATTTCCATCGTCGGCGTGCTCGTCTTCGTCGGCCTGACCGCCTGGGACACCCAGAAGATCAAGGAAATGTATTCCGCCGGCGATGTGGCGGAGGTGGCAACGAAGAAGGCCATCTACGGCGCCTTCCAGCTCTACCTCGACTTCCTCAACCTGTTCCTGATGCTGCTGCGCCTGATGGGCAGCCGCCGCTAACGCGACCAGGTTTTCGGCTTCCAGGAATGCCCGGGCAGCCATGCCCGGGCGTTTTGCTTTGGGAGCCTCCATCATCTAGCATCCCCGCCCATGAACGTTCCCGCCCGCGCCGATATTGGCCCCGATACTGGCCCCGACTCTGGCCCCAACTCTGGCATCGATATCCGCTTTGTCGATGTCTCCAAGCATTACGGCGAGGTCAAGGCGGTCGACCAGGTGAGCTTTGCGATCGCCCGCGGCTCGTTCCATTCCTTTCTCGGGCCTTCGGGCTGCGGCAAGACGACATCGCTGCGCCTCATCGCCGGCTTCGAACAACCGACCGCGGGCGATGTGCTGATCGCCGAAGCCAGCGTGGTGGGCGTGCCCGCCTATCGCCGGCCGGGGAACAT
>CAZQLF010000326.1:0-4209 GCA_964594035.1 uncultured Rhodospirillaceae bacterium
AGCGGCACATCCTCCAGTTCCGCTTTCAGGGCCGCGAGACGCGCATCGAAATGGGCCCGCACCTTGCGAAGCGCACCAGGATCGGCCCCCTGAAAACTGAAGATGGATTGCTTCATATCGCCAACGGCAAAGATCGTGCGCTTGGCCCGTGGGGCGCCCTCGCCGGCGAAGAATTCCTCGGCCAGGGCCTTGATCACTTCCCATTGGGAAGGGTTCGTATCCTGGGCCTCGTCCACCAGGATGTGATCGATGCCGCCATCCAGCTTGAACAGGACCCAGGGAGCCACACCTGGCCGGCTCAACAGCTCGCCGGATTTCAAGATCAGGTCTTCATAATCCAGCGCAACACTGGCCTTCTTGATCTCGTCGTAGCGGCGCAGGATCTCGATGGCCAGCGTCAGCAGGGCTCGGGTCGATTCCAGCAGGTCGGCGGCGTGCAGGCGGTCCAGCAGCGCCAGAATGCGTTCTGCTTCGCGCTTGAGAACGATTAGCGTGTCGGGAGAAGCCTTCGCCACCTTGGCGGTGGCGAGGTCTTTGTAGATCGTCCCCTTATCCGTGAGAAAGGCCTTCGAATAGATGTCGAGCCTGACGGCGCGATCCGCCGCGCCAGCAGCGAGGAAATCGGCGATGCGCCGGCCGCGTTCCTGATCTTTCTTGCCGCCCGCCAGCAACGCAATCGTCGCAAGGCGGAGATTGGCGGCGTCGAGAGCGCTGTCTTCGATGCCGGCGGCGCGGATGCTGTCATAGGTCTCCCCAGCGCCGAGGCCGAGGCGAAGGCGAAGCGCCTCGATCGCCGCATCAAATCCGCCATGGCGATGCAGCATCGCCTCGATCCGGCCGCGCGCATTGACGAGACCGCGCAGCAGATCGGCGAAGTCGAGCTCAGTAACCCGCTCGCTGACATGATCCAGCGCCCAGGCAAATGCACTGCTCTCCTCGCCAGCAGCCGTTTCCAGCAACTCGTCGCGCGCCTCCAGCAGCAATTCCTCACTGCGCCGCTCATCGAGCAGCTCGAAATGGGGTGCGACGCCGGCCTCCAGCGGAAACCGGCGCAGCAGAGACTGGCAGAAGGCGTGGATGGTCAGGATGCGCATGCCGCCAGGCGCATCGAGCACGCGGGCGAATAGGCGCCGTGCCCGCTCGCGTTGCTCGTCGCTGGGCGGATCGTCGGTCAGCTCGCTGAGGGCAGCACTCAGTTTGGCATCGTCCATCCCCGCCCAATGGGCCAGCCGCCCGGCGATGCGGTTGGCCATTTCGGTTGCGGCCGCCTTGGTAAAGGGGGGGCGGAGCAGGCGCTCGGGCCTGCTGCCGGCCAGCAACAGGCGCAAGCAGCGGTCGGTGAGCACGGTTGTCTTGCCAGTGCCGGCGGATGCCACGACCCATACGCTCTTCTCCGGATCGGCAGCACCCCGCTGCTGTTCGACCGCACGCCGGCGCATCATTTCGGGCGTCAACGTGTTCATGCGATCTCGTCCGGCTCATCGCTCGCCACGACGCCCCATTCCGCGCGGCGCGAGAGATGGTCATAGAGGCGGAACAGCGGCACGAACTTTGGATCGGGCAGCGGCAGATAGGGCATGTCCTGATCGCCGAAAGCGGTAATCAGCGCCTCCAGCCGGCCGCGATAGAAGGCCGCAAGCCCCATGGGATCGCCCTTCACCGGAGCAAGCTGCGCGACGAGGCGGCCGCCCTTGAGCAGCCAATATTCAAGCTTCTCGACGCGCCCGGGTGTCACACCGGCGAAACGCCCCGCTGCAGCCATCAGTGCCTCCAGTGGCAGCTGCGGGGCATAGCCGGTTTGGACCTGCCTGTCGCTGGGAGCACTGCCCGTCTTGTAGTCGACGATGGCAAGCTCACCGGTCTTCAGAAGGTCGATGCGATCGGCCTTGCCCCGCAAGGTAAATGGCGCTGAGCCGGGCAAGGCGAATTCCATCACCGCCCTGGTTTCGGCAATGCTGGCGATGAGATCGCGGCGATGCTGCGCTTCGCGATCGACGAACCAGCGCGCGATGCGCCGGAAACGCGGCCACCAGAAGGCATAGACCGTCGGCCGTTCGAGGGATTGCCCGAAGGCCCTGCGGCCGAACTCGATCAGCAGCTCATAGGCATCGAAGGGCAAACCATCCTTCGTTGAGTTCAGAAACTTTTCCAGCGCATCATGGATGAAGCTGCCGCGCTCTGCCGCCGTGGGATCGGCATCGAGGGGGTCCAGCGGCTCAAGCTTCAGGACATGCTTGGCGTATATAGCGTAGGGATCGCGAATCCAGGTCTCGATCTCCGTCACCGAAAGGCTGGTCGGGCGCAATGAGACCGGCGGGCGCGGCGCCGGGGCCTTCACCGGCACCACCTTCTCCACCTCGTCGAGGCGCCGCTGCCAGCCGAGCCAGGTGCCGGCATGGAGTTCCACCGGTTTGATGCCGAGAAGATTCAGCACGCTATCCAGGCGCATCAGCCAGCGCGACGGCACGGTGGGGGCGCCCTCGACCCGCAAGGCGCGAGTCAGCATCAGCTCCGGCGCATTTGAAACGGCCTGCGCGAAATCATGGGCGGCCAAACCGATGCGCCGTTCCGGCGAGGTCAGGCCGAGCGCCTTGCGCATGGGCCGGCTGAACCAGGGATCGACCAGCGCTTCGGGCGGCCAGGTCTGCTCGTTCAGCCCGCCCAGGATCATCAGATCCGCCTGCTGGAGCCGCGCTTCCAGTGGCCCCCAGATGGAAAGGCGCGGATGTCGCCCGTAACGCGGCCGCACCACGCGGCCCGCCATCAGGCTCTCGAAGAATTCGGGCCAACGCCGCCCGTCGATCGGCGGGAAATCGGCCAGGCCTTCGGCAAGATCGCTGACGAAATCCGCCGCGGCTTCGCCCGCTTCCCCGGCCCACAGACGCGTGGGCCCTCTTTCCTCATCGGATGCAGCAAGTCGTTCGGCGAGGCTGACATGGGCATCGAGCAGGTCGGCAGGGCGGATGGATTTTCGCCGCAGCAGCGCGTCGAAATCCTCCGCCTTGGCCGCAAGGCCAGCGAGGAAACTCTTCAAATCCTTGTCCGCGATGCGCGCATTGCGGGCGAGGGTCTTGAGGCCGGGCCGCGGCCGGGGGCCGCGCAAGCCGACATCGAGGCGCCGCGCATATTGCCGGCAAAGAACCGGCTTCACCCCGCAGGCGGCGATGGGATGCTTCAACAGGGAGAGCAGGGTTGCGGGTGCCGCGCGTTCGGCGATGGTTGCCCCGACAAGACGCAGGAACACCGCCGGCGGCGTCTGGTCCAGGGGCCGGCCGGCAGAATCGTCGATCTCAATGCCCCAGCGCCCGAGCTCGCCGGCAACGCGGCGGGCAAGCTTGCGGTCCGGGGTAATGAGGGCGGCGCGCCTGCCCGGCTCTTCCAGAGCCTGGCGCATGCGCAGCGCAATCACTTGCGCTTCGTCCTGCAAGGCTGGCGCATCGACGCGCTCGACGTTCTTGAGCGCCAAGGCGATGCGTTCGCGATCGGCGCTGCGGGCGAAATCATGCCAGCGATCGGTTGTCTCTGCCGGGCGCAGCGCCTCCCCGATCAGCCGGGCGCGGCTGGGTGGCACCGTGAGAGGCGCACGGATTTTCTCGCCGGGCCAGAGCGCAACTTCGCCAGGCGCAAGACCGAAGCGCTTCAGCAGCAGCGCCATGCCATGCTGGGGATGAAGCGGGTCTTCCTCGATGGCCTGCCAGTCTTCGGGCATGGATTCGCGCTCGAGGCCCGGCAGGATCACGCGGCCGCTGGGCAAGCCAGCGATGGCGGCAAGAAGCGTGGCCGTGGCAGGAATGCTGCCGGTCGAACCCGCGGCGATGATGGGTTCCTTGGGTGGGTGGGCCGCCAGCCGCGCCGCCTCGGCCGTCAGCAGCCGGTTGCGCCGCTCGGCGGGATCGAGCGCCCTTTCGGCAGCCAGCATGGTTGGCCAGACTTTGGCGAGGATGTCGAGGAAGCTGACCGTCCGCTGCCAATGCTCGGCATGATCGAGGGCAAGATCTTTGAGGCCCTCGAAACTCACCTGTTCGGTCGCCATCTGGTCGAGCAGCCGGGCGAGTTCGGTGGCCAAGCGCGACGCCTGGTCGATGGTCGGCGGGTGCTCGCCGAAATTATGGCGAGCGCGCAGGATGGCCTGGGTCAGCAGCAATTGCCGGCGCAGGGGCGCAATCGCCGGGGGAAGTTCGAAATCCGACCCTTCGCCCAGTGCCTCGT
>CAZQLF010000327.1:0-4204 GCA_964594035.1 uncultured Rhodospirillaceae bacterium
ATATGCGCGGTCTCGACATAGAACTGGGAACGCCCGTTCAGAATGATCGCCAGCTTGTCACGCCAGAATGTTTGGACCTTTTCGACATTACCCTGTGAATTGAACAGGGTCATGTGCGAAACGTCCGGCGTCTTCAGGCCGAAATCGCCCCAGCCTAGAAACTCGTGGTGGCATTCGGCGTCCGGCAGCTTGGACGCCATCAGCTCCGTCAAAAAGGCGGTGCCGCTGCGCCCCGTCGTCATGGTGAATATGAATTGTCTGTCACTCATGATTGGTCCCTGCGAGCGACGCCAGTGCCTCAGCTTTCATACCCGAACATCCGCAACGCATCGCCGGCGAGCCGCACGAACTCTTGTTGCTGATCGGCCGTCATCACCTGGCGCCAGGCCCCCACTCGTTCCAGATCGAGCGGTTTCGTTGTCTGCATTTGATTCAGAAGCCGTTGTTCATGGGTGACAGAAATGCGGCCGTCTGCGGACCGTCTTTCGCGGTGCTCCTGCAGGCGTTCGGGCGCGCGCTCATGATAACGCAACATGGCCGGATCGAATTCAAGGTTGATGAAGGCGCAAATCGATTGAAGAATCGTCGCTGCGTCGGCGACCAGATCCTCATAGCGAATTTCCATGTAACCAGGATTGCCATCGCCCTGCTGCCGCCCGGCAAGCACCCATTCCCGCCAATGCCTCACGACAGTTGGGAAATCATTACTCGGCCGAAACCACGTCTTGCGCCAGGAAAGGCAAACATCGCGGCCATCCCGCACAATGTGGATGAAACGCGATTCGGGAAGCAGCTGCTGGATTGTCTTGATGTGAAGGACGTAGCCAGGCGTCTTATCGCCCCAGCGCGGTTTCTTCATGCGCGCGGCGTAAAGCCGATAGAACGTCCGGAAGCCGTCGGCGACGTCAAAGGGCTCGATCTGCGTCAGTGCCGCGTCGAGTTCCTGCACCGAAATGCCAAAGTCCATCCACACGGGCGAGTCAGGGGGATATTGGGTAATGGCTGAGAGAAACCCATGATGATATTCGAGGGCAAAGCGCGATTCCGGTCCGGCCAGCGCCAGGAACCAGGTCTCGGGCGGGATCGCGAGATCGGGGTGTGAATCCAGCATCAGCCGAAGCAGCGTCGTTCCCGATCGTGGTGCGCCGACGATGATCGGCATGAGGGGCCACTCGCTAATTTTTGACCTCCGCACTTGGCACGTTCAGTGTGCTGGGAACTTCGCCGCGGCGATAGCGGGCCGAGACCATCTCGCAGGCAGCTTCAAGATGGCGCGCAAAACGCGCCACGTCGAACAGGGGCGCGCAATAGCGATTAATCTTCAGGCCTTGGGCCAGCGCCGCGAGATCGCCAGGGTGTGCCGCAAGATGCGCCGCCCTCGCCTATTTGTACGGATCGGCGGCATCGCGCAGGCCATCGCCCAGGAAGTTGAAGGCCAGCACCACGATGATCACCGGCAGGACCGGCAACAGCAGCCACGGGTAGAGCGCGACCGCGTTGATGTTCTGCGCCTCGTTCAACAGCACGCCCCAGCTGGTGATCGGCGGGCGCAGGCCGAGACCCAGATAGCTGAGGGCTGTCTCGCCGAGGATCATCGCGGGGATTGCCAGCGTGACCGACGCGATCAGGTGGCTGGCAAAACTTGGCAGCAGATGGCGGAAAATGATGCGCCGGGGGCTGGCGCCCATCAATTGGGCGGCCACGCAAAAATCCTCCTCGCGCAAGGACAGGAGCTTGGAGCGCACGGCGCGCGCCAGGCCAGTCCAGTCGATCAGCCCCAGGATCACGGTGATGCCGAAATAGATCAGCAGGGGACTCCAGTCGACCGGCAGGAGGGCGGAGAGCGCCAGCCACAGCGGTATGTGGGGAATGGAGCGCACGACCTCGATCACGCGCTGGGCCATGTTGTCGACCCAGCCGCCGTAATAGCCCGCAAGCCCACCGATGGAGATGCCCAGCAGGAAGGTGACGGCAACACCCATCAAGCCGATGGTGAGAGAGATTCGTGCGCCGCAGATGACGCGGCTCAGCATGTCGCGGCCGAGGCGATCGGTGCCGAGCAGGAACAGCGTGCCGCCCTCCGCCGGGCAAAACAGGTGGAAGTCGCCCTCGATCAGGCCCCAGTATTTGTAGCTGTCGGCGTGGCAGAAGAAGCGGATCGGCTCGACCTTGGTGGGATCGGGCGTGTAGACGCGCTTCAGATTGGTCATATCGAGCTTGTAGTCGAAGCCTTCGACATACGGGCCGACGAACTTGCCATCCTGGAAGAAGTGGATCGTCTGCGGCGGCGCGTAGATGAAATCGATGTTGCGGGTGTGCAGGTTGTAGGGCGCCAGGAACTCGCTGATCAGGATCGAGCCATAGAGCAGCAACAGGACCACGCCGGAAATCACCGCCACGCGATGGCGGCGGAAGCGCCACCACATCATCTGCCACTGCGAGGCGAGATAGAATTTTTCCTGGGCGGGCGAAAGCTGTTCGACCGACATCGGGTCGAAGGGCGCGGTGGACACCATGTGGGTCACGGAATCGCCCGATCCGGCGGCGGTGAGCGGCGCGTCGATACGGCTGGTCACTTGGTCGCTCCCCCACCCAGGCGAATGCGCGGATCGAGCACTGCCAGCAGCATGTCCGAAATGAAGATGCCGATGACCGTCAACAGGGCCAGGAACATCAGAAACGAACCGGCGAGATACATGTCCTGGCTGCGCAGCGCCTGCAGCAGCATGGGGCCGGTTGTCGGCAGCGACAAGACAACCGAGACGACCACCGCGCCGGAAACCACTTCGGGCAGCAGCGAGCCGATATCTGCGATGAAAGGGTTGAGCGACATGCGCAGCGGATACTTCACCAGCAGGCGGCCGGGTGCCAGGCCCTTGGCCCGGCCGGTGGTGACATATTGCTTCTGCAACTCATCCAGCAGATTGGCGCGTAAGCGCCGGATCATGCCCGCCGTTCCCGACGTGCCGATGACAATCACGGGAATCCAGAGATGGGCCAGGACGGACTGAACCTTGTCCCAGGACCAGGGCTGGTCGAGATATGTCGGAGCCATGAGCCCGCCGATGGAGATATGGAACCAGAGATGGCCAAAATAAAGCAGTACGAGGGCGAACAGAAAACTCGGTGTGGCCAGCCCGAGAAACCCCATGAAGCTGACGAAATAGTCGGTCAGGCTGTACTGATGGGTGGCGGAGTAGATGGCGATGGGAAAGCTCACCAGCCAGATGAACAGGATGGTGGAGATCGACAGCACCATGGTGAGCAGCAGCTTGTCGCCCACGATCTGGGCCACCGGAAGATCGTATTCGAAGCTGTAGCCAAGATCGCCGTGCAGCAACCCGCCAAGCCAGGTCAGATACTGCATCATGAAGGGCTGATCGAGGCCGTATTGAGCGCGCAGCGCCGCGATCTTCGCCGGATCCACAGCGGAGCCCTGGCTTTGCAGCTCGGCCATGTAGGTGGAGAGATAGTCGCCGGGCGGCGCCTGGATGATGACGAAGACGAGGAAGCTGATCACCAGCAGGGTGGGGATCATGATTCCCAGGCGCTGAACAATGTACCGGAACATGGGGCGGCGCCTACTTGTCCTTGTCCATCCAGAACAGATCGGGCCGATAGATGCCGAAAAAAGCGCCGGGCGCGAATCCCCAGACCGCCTCGCGCGGCACGTTATGCATCTTGCTGGAAACCACGATCGGCCAGGGGGCGTTGGCCACGGTGCCGATGGTGAAGACCTGGTTGGCATAGATATCCAGCATCTTCTCCCAGATCGCCTGACGGGTCGCTGTGTCACTCGCGTTGCGCCAGAGCCCCATCAGATCCATCAACTGCTTGGCTTCAGGCGTATCGGGCGCTTCGCCGGAAGCGCCGCCGGTCTCCCAATACTGGCCCCAGCGCGGCCATTCGTAACTATCCTGCGATACCGGCGCCAACTCCCGTGGGCTGGAATCGGGCGTCGCCAGGCCGTTGTCGAGGCCGGTCCAGACCGACATGACGCTGTCGCCGTCGTAAATGCGGTTACGAAAGACGTCGCGCACCGAAGGCTTGGTCAGCAGGCGCACGCCGATCTTTGCCCAGTCATCGGCGATCAGCTCCAGCACGTCGGATTCCTCCGAGGTCTGGCCGGAGGTGTCGACGATCACTGTCAGCGGCCGGCCGTCGGGCAACAGGCGGAAGCCTTCGTCATCGCGCTTAGTCAAGC
>CAZQLF010000328.1:0-4204 GCA_964594035.1 uncultured Rhodospirillaceae bacterium
CGACCCAGAAAATGGCCTGTTCGCGAACGTGGATGTCCGTATCCGACTTGGCCATCCGGATCAAATCGTCGACCGCCGCCGGATCGTGATTGACTGAGAAGTCAAAAGCCAGTTTCTTGCGGAACTCCGGGTCAGGATCGCTCGTTAACTTCTGGAGCACCATCAAGCCATCGTGCCCGCGCTCTGCACCCAGCCAGAATCCTGCTTTTTCGCGCAGCCACAGCGGATTCGCCGACGAAGCAAAGCCATCCAGGGCTGCCGTTGCCTTCGCGGTTTGGTGCATGGCGAAGGGAGCCATTAAGAATCCTTTCACTGGCAATGTTTTCTTGGAGCCGTTTTAGCGGCGCGCGAACGCGGGCGATAGGGGGCAATCTTCCGGCTGCGGAAAAGTGCCTGACCCTCCCGCCCGCTTCGTGGCACAACTGAGCCTTCAATTGCTACAGGATATCGTCATGCCGTCGGTCGCCCTGGTTTCGATTCTGTGCCGCGATCGCGTGGGTCTGGTCTCGTCGGTGGCCGATTTCCTGTTCACCGCCGGGGTCAATCTGCGCGACACGACCTTTGCCGTGTATGGCGCGGGCGCGGAATTCAGTTCGGTCTGCGAGCTGCCGGAAGGCACCGGCGTGGCCGAGATCGAGCGCGGGTTGGCCGCTCTGCCCGAGCTCAAGGGCGCCGAGGTGCGGGTCGCCCCCTTCGCCTTCGACCCGCAGCGCGGCCCGGCGGTCAGGATCACCCACCGGATCGAGGTCTCGGGCGGCGACCAGCTCGGCCTGATCGCCCGCCTGTCCGAGATTTTCGCCCAGTTCGGCGCCAATATCGTCCGCCTGGACGCGCAGAAGCTGCCCGACGCCGAGGGCGGCCGCTACGTCACTCGCTTCGCCGTCTCGCTGCCGCCGGACCGCGCCGGCACCTGCCTCGCGGCAATCGCCAACACCGCCGGCAGCCTGGGCCTGGAGAGCAGCGCCGTGGAGGATTGAGGATTTCGTGGAATAGGTAGAGCGCAGCGAAACCCATCCTACAAAGCGTTGTCATTTTTGCCTTACCAGATCCTCACATGCAGCCGGCATGATCTTGGGTTCGCGTGGGCCCGCCGGCGCCTTGGGCGGCGTCAGGTGATGGGTCCAGTCCTCCAGCGATGCGTCGCAGCCGTCGCCATCGGGGACCGGCTTCTGCGGCTCGCAGTCGGGTGAGCCGTCGGGGCAGCGCAGGCGGACATGGAAATGGTCGTCATGGCCCCACCAGGGGCGCAATCTTTGCAGCCAGGCGGTGCCGCCGACCGTCGCCCCGCCGAATCCCCGGCACATGGCAAGCTTGATCACCGGATTGACGAAGATCCGGTCGACACGCGGGTCGCCGGCGGCAAGGCGAAGCAAGGTGACTTGCCGCTTGCTGAATTCAACCGGATCGATCCGGGGCGGATTTCCGGACGATATCATCGAGGGTAAAGGCGGCTCCTCGCGCGCCGCCTCGGGCAGGCCGGGTTTGGTCGCGGCAGTGAACCAGATATCGACATCCAGACCGGTCTGGTGGCTGGCATGGCCGAAGGGCAGCGGGCCGCCGCGCGGCTGGGACATGTCCCCGACATAAAAGAGCGGCAGGCCTGCAACCTGAGCCCGCTTGCCCAGAGCCTCGACGAAATCGACCATGTCGCCATGGCCGAAATAGCGACGGCGGCTGAGCCGGATCACCTCATAGCCCGGCCCGTCGGTAGGCAGGCGGACCGCCCCGGTAAGGCAGCCATTGGCGGTGCTGCCGATTGCTTGCGCCGGCCCCGGCGTCGGGTTCTCGATCAGGCTCCATTCATTGCCGTGCTGTGCCGCCTGAGCAGGAACACCAAAAGCAAGTCCTGCCAGGACTACCCTAAGCCAGAAGCGCATCGACGGCCTTGTCGAACCCCTTCCAGGCCGCCCAGGCCAGGTTGCTGCCGACGCTCATCCGCCGCACGCCGATCTCGGCCAGTTCGGACGGGTGCATCTGCGGGTTCATCTGCAGCACATTGACCGGCTTTGGCGCCACAGCGGCAACAACTTCGCGGATCGCCGCCATGTCGGTGATGCCGGGCGCATAGAGACAGCCGCCCCCGGCCCCGGCATGGGGGACCAGCCGCTGGACGGTGGCCGACAGGTCCTTGTTGCCGATGAGGAAGCCTTCCGTTCGCCCGACCAGGATCGCGCCCGATCCGGCCATCGCCCGGTGCGCGGCATGGATGCGCTCGGCCGCCAGCTCGATCGGATAAAGCTCCTTGCCGGTGCGGTCCTCGATCGACAGGCCGGCAATGCCTGTCTCGAGCGCGGCCTGGACGTTGTGCGCGACGCCTTCGGGTTCGTCGGCGAAGCCGGCCTCGAAATCGGCGTTGACCGGCAGGTCGGTGGCGTCGTTGAGCGCGCACAGATGGGCGAGCAGCTCGTCGCGCGTCACCCCGCCGTCGTTCCTGCCCAAGGTCCAGGCGAAGCCGGCGCTGGTCGAGGCCAGGGCCTTGAAGCCGCGGGCCGCCAAGCGCATGGCGCTGCCGACATCCCAGGGGTTGGGCAGGATGAAGAAGCCCTCTTGGTGCAGCTCACGAAAGGCCGCGCGCTTGGCGGCGACGTCGATCGGCATGATGGTCCCTATGCAATCGTAGGATGGGCTGAGCGCAGCGAAGCCCATCGTTGTGCGCCGACGATGGGCTTCGCTGCGCTCAGCCCATCCTACACGATCTACACGAACGCGCTGAACCCCGTGATCGCACGGCCGACGATCAGCGTGTTGATCTCGCGCGTGCCCTCATAGGAATAGAGCGCCTCGGCATCGGCGACGAAGCGGGCGACATGGTGATCGAGCAGGATGCCGTTGCCGGCCAGAAGCTCGCGCGCCAGCCCTACCGTCTCGCGCATCTTGACCGTGCAGAACGCCTTGGCGAGCGAGGCATGCTCGTCGCCGATGCCGCCGGCATCCTGGATCTGCGACAGGCGGAAGCACATCGCCAGCGAGGCGGTGATATTGCCCAGCATCTTGACCAGCATGTCCTGCACCATCTGGAAGCTGCCGATCGGCTTGCCGAATTGCTGGCGCTGCTGGGCATAAGCCAAGGCATGTTCGTAGGCGCCCATCGCGCAGCCCACCGCCTCCCACGCCACGCCGGCGCGGGTGGCGCGCAGCACCCGGGCAGTGTCGCGGAAAGACCGGTCGCGCTGCAGCCGGTTGGCCTCCGGCACCTTGCAGTCCTCGAGCGTGATCAGTGCGTTCTGTGTGACGCGCAGCGCCGTCTTGTTCTCGATCTTCCTGGCGTGGAAGCCGGGCGTCTTGTTCTCGACGATGAAGCCCTTCACCTGGCCGTCCTCGACGTCGCGCGCCCAGATGATGGTGATGTCGCTGAAGGTGGCGTTGCCGATCCACTTCTTCTCGCCGTTCAGCACCCAGCGGTCGCGCTTGCGCTTGGCGGTCGTCATCAAACCGCCTGCCGTGCCGGACCCGACCAGGGGTTCGGTGAGGCCGAAGGCGCCGATCTTCTCGAACCGCGCCATCGCCGGCAGCCACTGTTGCTTCTGCTCGTCGGAGCCGCAGAGATGGATCGAGCCCATCGCCAGGCCGCTATGGACACCGAAGAAGGTGGCGATCGAGCTGTCGACCCGCGCCAGTTCCAACGCGATGAAACCGGACAGCAGCGTGCTGCCGCCGGCGCAGCCGAAACCCTCATAGCCGACGCCGGCGATGCCCAGATCCTTGATCTTGGGGATCAGGCTGAAGGGGAAAGCGCCGTCGGCCCAGTATTTCTCGATGATCGGTGCGACCTCGGCTTCCGCGAAGGCGCGGACCCGGTCGAGGATCACCCGCTCGGCTTCCGAAACTGCTGAGCGAAAGTCGTAGAAATCGGCGTCGGGCGGCGGGAGCCGCGGCTCCTCATGGTCTCTCGGCATGTCGCTTCCTCTCCCTGCCTGTCGAACGGCAGCAGGAGAGAGGAGGTTCCGTGACTATCTTCGGGCACCGCGCGTCGGCGCGTGGAAATCGGGCGGCTTTCCAGCGATCCATTTGAGGAATCGATCCATTCCCGGATGGGAGGCGAGCGCCGACGGCTCGGGCTGCAGGCGGGCCAGCTCGGCAGTGGTAAAATTGGCGTGGATGGCGCGGTGGCAGATCGGATGCACGGGCTCCATCATTCGCCCGCCCCGGCTCCTGGGTTTCGGGTGATGCCATTCGATGCGCCGGCCCAGCGGCCGGGCACAGA
>CAZQLF010000329.1:0-4194 GCA_964594035.1 uncultured Rhodospirillaceae bacterium
GCTGATTCACGCCTCTCGTTGATTCAAACTGAGGCGATCAGACGCTGTGGTTCTATCCTTCCACGCCGCCAGGCACGCCTCCTGAAAGATCGTGCCCAGCCGGCTTGTCCGAGCCGTGGGCATGCGAACCAGGCAGATCATGGCGCGGACAGGGTTGCCCTTGATGGGGAGAGAGGCCAGCTCCAGCCCGTCATAGGTGATGTGCGACATCGGGCGTGTCACGAGCAGCGCGAAGCCGAGGCCCTGGCCCACCAGACCCCTGACGACCTCGAAGGAGGGCGAGCGGTAGGCGATGCGTGGCGAGACGCCGGCATCCTTGAGGATGGCCAGGAAATGCTCGCGCGCGGCGGGCGTGTCCATCAGGATGAAGGGCTCATCCTTGAGATCGCGTAGTGCCACGCTGCCTTTGCGTGCGAGGCGATGGGCCTTCGGCAGCAGCACATAGGGATCGCACCGCTCGATGACGATCCGCTTCACCGTCTCGGGGAGCTTTTCGCCGAACAGAAGCGCTTGTTCGATATCGCCGCGCTCCAGCCTGGGCAGGAGGTCATCTTCCGTGCCTTCGATCATCTCCACTTTGATCTTCGGATAGCGCTGGGCCAGCCGCCCGATGACGGCGGGCATGAGCACGGCGGCGAGTGTCGGATAGCAGCCGACGCGCAGCAGGCCCGCCGGTTCGCGCGTGACAGCCTGGGCAAGGGATTCGAAATCCTCCGCCCCGGCGAGAATTGCCTGCGCCGTCGCGAGAAGCTGGCGCCCGGTCGGGGTGAGGCTGACGCCCTGGGCGTGGTGGCGCAGAAAGAGATCGACCTCGAGCGTCGCCTCGAGACCCGCGAGCGCCGCCGAAATCGATGGCTGGCTGACATGCAGCGTCTTGGCGGCACCGGCGAGCGAGCCAGCCTCCGCCACGGCCGCGAAATAGGAGAGCTGTTTCAGCGTGACCCGGATCATCTGCCTAGAGTAACTCTATTCAGAGAATAGATGAAATAGTCTTTATCTAAGTAGCACAATGCCGTCTTCTTGTGCCATCGGCATACCGGAGGAGGGACCACCAATGTCAGTTGAGAGGATCGACACACTCGTCATCGGCGGCGGCCAGGCCGGCATCGCGATGAGCGAGCATCTGAGCCAGCGCGGCGTGGCGCACCTCGTCCTCGAACGGCACCGGATCGCCGAGCGCTGGCGCACGGAACGCTGGGATTCTCTCGTCGCCAACGGTCCCGCCTGGCATGACCGGTTTCCCAACAAGACTTTCGCCGCCGTCGATCCCGAGAGCTTCGCGCCGAAGGAGGGGATCGCCGCCTACTTCGAAGCTTACGCGAAGCAGATCGCTGCCCCCGTCCGCTGCGGCGTCGAGGTCAGGGCCCTGCGCAAGACGGCGAACGGGTTCGTGGCCGAGACATCACAGGGCGTGATCGAGGCGGCCAATGTGGTTGCCGCCACCGGTCCGTTTCAGAAGCCCGTCATTCCCGCGCTGGTCCCGGCGGAGGCGGGGATCATGCAGATCCATTCCGCCCACTACCGCAACCCCGCCCAGCTTCCGGCCGGCGCCGTGCTGGTGGTGGGCGCCGGCTCGTCCGGCGCGCAGATCGCCGACGAGCTGCAGCGCGCCGGCAAGCCTGTCTATCTCTCGGTTGGTCCGCATGACCGGCCGCCCCGGCGCTATCGCGGCAAGGATTTCTGCTGGTGGCTGGGCGCGCTGGGCCAGTGGGATGCCAGGACCCTCAAGCCCGGCATGGAGCATGTCACGATCGCGGTCAGCGGCGCCAATGGCGGAGAGACCATCGACTTCCGCCGCCTCGCAGCACGGGGCATGACGCTGCTCGGCCGGGCAGAATCGTTCAAGGACGGGACGATGCGGTTTGCGTCCGATCTCGCGCGCAATATTGCGCGCGGCGATGAGAACTACCTTTCCGTCCTCGATGCGGCCGATGCCTATGTGGCGGAGCATGGTCTCGATCTGCCGGAGGAGCCCGCGGCGCGCGACTTCGGTCCGGACCCGGACTGCGTGACCAATCCGGTCCTGGCGCTCGACCTCGCGGCAGCGAACGTCACGGCGATCATCTGGGCGACGGGCTATGCGCTCGATTTCGGCTGGATCAAGTTCGACGCGTTCGATGAGAAGGGCCGGCCTGCCCACGATCGCGGCGTATCCCGGGTGCCGGGCTTCTATTTCCTGGGATTACCCTGGTTGTCCCGGCGGGCCTCCGCCTTCATCTGGGGTGTGTGGCACGATGCAGCTTATCTGGCGGAGCAGATCGCCGGCCCGGCCCAGAAATTATCCCCCTTGAAGATTCATGGGGCAGACACCATTTCGTCATCAAGCGAGGCTACGGTCTCGCCAGTCGCTGCCTGAAAAGGCCGGCGGCTATAGTCCGACCCACGGAGGGACGGCGACCCACGGATGTACTGGGGGCCGACCTGACCGCGGGCCGGGCTTCTTATTTTTCGGCCCCTGAAAATCAGCAGAATTCCGGACGTGCTGCTATTAGCGCGCGGCGGCCTTCATTGGCAGCTTCGATAGTCCGATCAGCATGGCCAAGGTGGCGCCGACCAGCAGCATGGTGAGCGCCGCGCCCTGGAACACATCGCCGCGGTCGGTCAGCGAGAAGATCCCCACGGGGATCGTGACCCAGCCCGGCGGATAGACCATCACCGTTGCGCCCAGCTCGCCCATGGACATGGCGAAGCTGAGGCTGAAGGCGGCGACCAGATAGGGCATCAGCAGCGGCAGGGTCACATGCCACAGGCGATAGGCTGGCCGCGCCCCGAGGCTGGCGGCAACCTGCTCGTAATCCGGCGAGAGGCGCGAGAGGCCGGCCGAGACGTTGCCGTAGGTGAAGGCCGAGATGAGCACAAAATGGGCGATAATGACGATCGCCGTTGTGCCGTTCAGCAGCAGCGGCGGCCGGCTGAAGGCGACCAGCAGGCCAAGGCCGACGGAAACCGACGGCACCGCGCTGGGAATGAAGAACAGCATGTCCATGATCCGGCGCGGCGCCGGGCGCATGTCATGTAGCGCCAGCGCCGCCCAGCTTCCCGAGACCAGCGCCACCGCGCTCGCCATCAGGCCGGTCAGGATGCTGACCTTGAGCTGGATGCCGGAATCGCCGTGGAATGCGTCGACGTAGTTCCGCACGGTCATATGGCTCGGCAGCATGCCGTTCCATTGGCCGGCGAAGCTGGCGAGCGCGATCATCAGCAGCGGCAGGCCATAGACGATGACCAGCAGCAATCCTGCGATCGTCCAGGCGAAGATCTTCCCGCGGCTAGACCAGACCAGCACGCCTGCCTCCGAACCGGGCGACGATGAAGCGGTAGAGCGAGTAGAGCCCGAGCGAGAGAGCGATGTTCACCACGGCGATGACGCAGGCCATGGTGTAGTCGAATTCCTGGATCGCCTTGTCATAGATCAGCAGCGGCAGGGTGATCACGCCCTTGGCGCCGATGAAAAGCACGATACCGAACTCGTTCACCGTGAGCAGCAGGCAGAGGCTGCCGCCGGCGAGCAGGGCGGGCAACGCTGCCGGAAAAATGACCTGGCGGATGATGCGCCAGGGACCGGCGCCCAGGCTGCTGGCAACCTCGATCTGGGAGATCTCAATAAGCGAAAATGCGGCGAGCAGCGGGAGCATGATGAAGGGCGTGTAGACGGTAACTTCGGCGAAGATCACCCCCCAGGCGGAATAGAGGAAGTTGACGGGCGGTAGCCTGGCGCCGGTGATCTCCATCAGCGACATGTTGAGGATGCCGGCCGAGCCATAGATGAAGGTGAAGGCGAGCGCCGCCAGGAACGTCGGCAGAGCGATGAATGTGTCGACCAGCCGCGCCACGGCGCGCGCACCGGGGAAGGGCACGAAGGAGAGGATCAGCGCCAAGGTGAATCCCAGCGCAATGCAGCCCACGCTTGCCGCTACAGCGATCTGGATCGTGTGCAGCAAGGCCGACTGAAACTGCACGGAACCCAGAACCGTGCCGATGTAACTGAGCGAAAAGATGCGCTCATCGCCGTTGAAGGCCTGCCCCACGATGAGCGCCAGGGGATAGAAGAACAGCACGCCCAGCACCAGCAACGGCGGGGCGATCCACAGCCCGCCGACGGGCAGTCGCATAGATGTGGGCCGGGCAATGGCCGCCGCCTTGGCGGAAGGCCGGGGCGGTGAGGACGGCGTGGCCCGGCCCCGATAGGCGAGA
>CAZQLF010000330.1:0-4186 GCA_964594035.1 uncultured Rhodospirillaceae bacterium
CAGTCCGTTACGCGGAACAGCAATTGAACCGCACGAAGGCGCTGGCGAAATCGGTCTATCACGCGGCCTTCACCGAGGGCCGCGATGTAGCGTCCGTTGCGACCGTGGCGGCGCTGGCGAAGGCGCTGGGCATCAATGGTCTCGAGCAGGGGGTGGAGTTGCCTGAGACCAAGGACAAACTCCGCAATGTGACCGAGCAGGCCATTGCGGTCGGTGTTTTCGGCTCACCCTTCTTCATCGTCGATGGCGAAAGCTTTTGGGGCCATGACCGGCTGGCCCAGGTCGATCGCTGGCTTTCGACCGGCGGCTGGTAAGGCTCTACTTCGGCTTCCGGTTGCGGAAATCGGCGACGCGGGCGGCGGTCGCCGGATCGACGAAGGATTTGGTCACGGCATCGACCTCCATCGCCATGACATCCTCCAGCGGCAGATAGGCCGAACGGGCAAGCGCCTTCTTCAGGCTCCGCACGGCGTGCTGCGGCAAGGCCGCAATCCGGGCGGCACAGGCCTGCGCCTCTTGCAGAAGCCGGTCGCCGGGAACGACCTTCCAGGCGAGGCCCATGTCATGAGCAGCCTTCGCTTCGATTACCTCGCCGAACAGGATCAGTTCCTGCGCGCGTTGCAGGCCGATCTTGCGTGGCAGGATCTGGGTGATGCCGCCGGTCACCAGCATGCCCCATTTGACCTCCGGAAAATTAAGTCGCGTGCCCTCGGCCAGCAGCAGCAGGTCGGAATCGATAGCCCATTCCAGCCCGCCACCCACGGCCCAGCCATGGACCGCGCCCACCACCATCTTCTCGCCCATGACCATCAGGCGCGTAACGTCCTGGAGATCATCGAGATAGCGCCGCGCGATGTCTTCGGTGCGGCTTTGGGCTGGAAAGTCTTCCAGATCGTCGCCGGAGCAGAAGGCACGGCCGGCGCCGTTCAGCACGATCACCTTCGTCGCGCTGTCGGCGAGTGCTGCCGCCAACGCCTTACGCAAGGCCTGGACCAGCGCATCGTTGATGGCGTTCAGCCGCGCCGGCCGATTCAGCGTCAGCGTGGTGACGCCTTCGTGGCGCTGGCTCAGGACGAGTTCGCTCATGGCAGACCGGCCTCCTTGCGCAATGCGACTTTGTCGATTTTCCCAACGGGCAGCATGGGCAGGTTGCGGCGGGCGTGGAAGCGCTTCGGGACCTTGAAGTTCGCCAGGCGATCCTTGCACCAGCTGGCCAAGTCACCCTCACCAGGCTCAACGCCATCGCGCAACAGCAGGTAAGCGTGGCCAACCTCGCCGTAGAGGGTGTCCGGAACGCCGATCACGGCGGCCATGGCGACGGCGGGATGCGTCTCCAGCATCATCTCGATCTCGCGCGGATAGACGTTGAAGCCACCGGATTTGAACATGTCGCTCATGCGGCCGACGAGCTGGAAATTGCCGTCAGGGCGGCGCAGGCCGATATCGCCACTATGCAGCCAGCCGTCCTTGTCGATGGCGGCGGATGTCGCCTCCGGCCGCTGCCAATAGCCCACCATCATGCAGCTGCCGCGGATCTGGATTTCGCCGGCTTCGCCATCCGCCGCAATCGTTCCATCCGGCCGCACCACGCGCAGCTCGTAATGGGGATCGGCCTTGCCGACAGTGTCGCCCAGCACATCGAGGTTGGCGCCCTTCTCGGTATAGGCGACGCCGGCGATACTCTCGGTCAGCCCGTAATTGCTGCCGAGATAGGGCGTGATCTTCGCCAGACGCTGGATCAGCTCTCGCGGCGCCCGCGCGCCGGCCCAGAAGATCATCTGCAGGCTGGAGAGATCGGCGATTTCGGCCTCTGGCTGTGAAATGACCAACTGCTGCATGGTGGCAACCTGGCCCCAGAGCGTCACCTTCTCACGCTCGATGACTTTCAGCACGCCCTTGGCATCGAAGCGCTCCATGAAGATCGTCGTCCCACCTCCCACCATGCAGAAGCAGAACAGATCGCCAATGCAGAAGACATTGGAGATGGGCATGTTGTTGAGCACGCGCAGTGGCTCCGCCCACCAATGGTCCAGCTGGTTGCGCGAACAATGGCTGAGGCCGTAGTGGGGCAGCATCGCGCCCTTGGGCCGCCCCGTTGACCCGCTCGTGTAGACCAGCAGGCAGGGATCGAGCCTTTTCACCGCCGACGTCGCTGTCTCGAAATCGGCATTGGATACGTCGGCAGCCCGCTCCAGGAACTGTGCAAAGGAACGGCTGAGGCCGCGATAGTCGTTGCCAAAGGAGATCGCCTGCTCGACACCGAGATCGTCGTCCAGCAGGCGGCGGATTTCCTCGCGATAGTCGCGGCCGCGAAAGGAGGGCAAGAAGATCACCAGGCGCGGCCGGGAATCTTCCACCACATAGCGCAGCTCTTCATACTGGAAACGCAGATTGAGGCCGGTGAACATCGCGCCAATCCGGGCGGCCGCCAGGAACAGGCAGAGCGATTCCGGCCGTGGCGTGGCTAGGACAGCGATCCGGTCGCCATGGCGTACACCTTGCGCCCACAAGGATCGGGCGTAGAGATCGACATTGTGGGCGAGGTCGGCATAGCGCCAGCGGATACTGTCCAACACCATCGCTTCGCGCTCGGGATGGCGCGCCGCCCAATAGGCCGGATAATCGCTGATGCGTTCGAGCTCGACGAGTTCGCTTCTCACGCCGCCCCCACGGGAAACACTTCGGCCGAGACCCTAGCAATGGCTGCGCTGGAAGGCGAGTTTCCCCTTGCCGGTAAAGCCAGCGGCAGGGATGCTACGGCCCGAGGGAAGGGTCATGCCGGTTCTGACATCGGGAATCAATCCGCGGTCTGAGGTTTTTCGCGCCAATGCGGACGCCATGCGCGGGCATCTGGCCGATCTGCAAAAGGTGATTGCAAAGATCGAGCTGGGTGGCGGTGAGAAAGCGCGCGAGCGCCATTTGTCCCGCGGCAAACTGCTGCCCCGCCAGCGCGTCGACCTGCTGCTCGATCCCGGCGCGCCGTTCCTCGAGTTCTCCCAGCTGGCGGCCTATCAGGTCTATCGCGACGACGTGCCGGCAGCCGGAATCCTGACCGGCATCGGACGCGTGTCGGCGCGCGAATGCGTCATCGTGGCCAATGACGCGACGGTCAAGGGCGGTACCTATTATCCGTTGACGGTCAAAAAGCATCTGCGCGCCCAGGAGATCGCCCGGCAGAACCGGCTGCCCTGCATCTACCTTGTGGATTCCGGTGGCGCTTTTCTGCCGAGCCAGGACGAGGTGTTTCCCGACCGCGAGCACTTCGGCCGCATCTTCTATAACCAGGCAACCATGTCGGCGGCGGGCATTCCCCAGATCGCCGTGGTCATGGGTTCCTGCACCGCGGGCGGCGCCTACGTGCCGGCCATGTCGGATGAATCGATCATCGTGCGCGAGCAGGGCACGATCTTCCTCGGCGGTCCGCCGCTGGTGAAGGCGGCCACGGGCGAGGAGGTGACGGCCGAGGAATTGGGCGGCGCCGATGTGCACGCGCGGCGCTCGGGTGTCGTCGATCATTACGCCCAGGACGATGCCCATGCACTGTCGATCTGCCGGCATATTGTCAGCAATTTGAACCGGCCCATGGCGCCATCCGGTGATGTCGCCCCTGCCGCCGAACCGCGTTACGACGCAGCCGAGCTCGGTGGCGTCGTCTCTGCCGATCTGCGCAAGCCATACGACGTGCGCGAGGTTATTGCTCGCATCGTCGATGAGAGCGCCTTCGACGAGTTCAAGCAGCTCTATGGGACCACGCTGGTCTGCGGTTTCGCGCGTCTCTACGGACATCGCATCGGTATTGTCGCCAACAACGGCATCCTGCTGTCGGAATCGGCGCTCAAAGGTGCGCATTTCATCGAGCTCTGCGCCCAGCGCGGTATCCCGCTAATCTTTCTGCAAAACATCACCGGATTCATGGTGGGTCGCAAATACGAAGCGGGCGGCATTGCCAAGGACGGCGCCAAGATGGTGACCGCGGTTGCCTGCGCCAATGTGCCCAAGCTGACGCTCATCATCGGCGGAAGTTTCGGTGCCGGCAATTACGGCATGTGCGGACGCGCCTACAGCCCGCGCTTCCTCTGGATGTGGCCCAACGCGCGCATCTCGGTGATGGGCGGTGAACAGGCGGCCGCCGTGCTGGCCCAAGTGAAGAAGGACAATATGAAGGAGCCTTGGCCCGCCGAGGAGG
>CAZQLF010000331.1:0-4185 GCA_964594035.1 uncultured Rhodospirillaceae bacterium
GAGAGGGTCGTCGCCGAGAACTTGGCCTCCGCCTCGCCCCGCTGGTTCACCAGCTGGTTCAGGGCCGCCGCGTTCTGTTCGAGTTTGTGCCGGTCTTCGGCAAGAGTCTGCTCGCTTTCGATCAGGGCCTGCTTCTCCCGGCTCGCCTCGATGACTGACGAATAGCCCTTCGCGACCAGATCGTCGCGGATCTGTGCACGTTTTTGCACAAGCGGAATCTCCTGTTCCAGCTTGGTGATCTCGGCCTGCGCCTGCTTGCGCTCGGCTTTCTTTTGGGCGAGATCGCTGTCGATCCCGCCGACCACGGCGGCCTGCTGCACGAGGGCGCTGCGCAGCAATTCCAATTCGCGGGTAATGGTTTCTTTGTCAGTGTCTTTCGGGACGTGGGCGAGGAACTCCTTCTCCGCCGCGTCTCCGGGGCCGATAGCACGGGAGGTCGCCGTCAGCCGCGCCACTTCGACCTCATGGTCATTTAGTTCCTGCGCCAGCCTCTGCGCCTCGGCGCGGCTTTCGGTCGGGTCGATCTCGATCAGCACGTCGCCGGTCTTGATCGTCTGGCCTTCATGAACGGCAATGCGGCTGACGACGCCGATTTCAAGCGGCTGGATGACCTTGACCTTGCCACCGGGAATGATCTTTCCCTGCGCGGTGGCAATCAAATCCACCTTCCCGAAATAAGACCACGCCAGAGCAATGACAAAGAGCGCGCAGAGAATATAGATCAGCGCACGTCCCGCCGGCGAAGGCGGGGTTTCGACCACTTCGAGCGCCGCCGGCAGGAAGGCGGTTTCAACGCGATCGTCATTGGCGGGAAGAAGCCGCCGCAGGCCCCCTCGCCTTTGCCGATCAGTTCTCGATGCCTTAAGCGGCTGCATCGCGGTCCATCCCCGATTGCAGGCGGTAAAGCGTGGCGTAGCGTCCGCCTCTGGCGAGCAGCTGCGCGTGCGTGCCATCTTCGGCAATCATGCCGTTATCGATCGTCAGGATGCGGTCGACATAGCGCAGGGAAGCCAGCCGGTGGGCAATGATGACGACGGTCCGGCCTCGGCAGATCGCCCGCATGTTTTGCTGTATGGCGTATTCTCTCTCAATATCGGGGGCGCTGGTGGCACCGTCAAAGTCCAGGATGCCCGGATCGCCGACGAGTGCCTTCGGGATGGCAATGCGCTGGCGCTGCCCGCCAGAGAGTGATGCGCCGCGCTCGCCGACGACGGTCTCGTAGCCGCGCGGCAACGCGACGATGAAGTCATGGGCTCCTGCCAGTTTGGCCGCCCCGATCACCCGGTCCATGTTCATGGCCGGATCGATCAGCGCGATATTCTCGCGGATGGTCATGTTGAAGAGCGTGTTTTCCTGCAGCACGACGCCGCACTGGCGGCGGAGCCAGGCCGGATCGGCGAGCGCCAGATCGATGCCGTCGATCAATACCCGGCCGGCTTCCGGCGTATAGAGCCTCTGGACGAGCTTGGCGAGCGTGCTCTTGCCAGAGCCAGAAGGACCCACCACACCGATCACCTGTCCGGCCGGGATGGCGAAATCGATATCCTTGAGCGCAGGCTGGCTTTCCGGGCGATAGCGGAAGGTCACATGATCGAAACGGATCTCGCCCTTTATCTGGGGAAGCGAGACACCATTCGCCGCTTGCGGCTCGGGCGGGGTGTTGAGGATATCGCCCAGACGTTCGACCGAGATGCTTGCCTGCTGGAAATCCTGCCAGAGTTGCGCCAGCCGCAGCACGGGCGCGGTCACGCGGTTGGCCAGCATATTGAAGGCGACAAGCTGCCCGACGCTCAAAGTCCCATCGATCACCATGTGCGCGCCGAACCACAGGATCGCGGCGGTCGTGAGCTTGGAGATCAGCTGCGCGACTTGCCCCGCGTTGGCGTTGAGGTTTGCGGCCTTGAAGCTCGCCCCGACATAGGCCGCCAGCTGCTCTTCCCACCGCCGTTGCAGCTGCGGCTCGACCGCCATTGCCTTGACTGTCTCGACACTGGTCACGCTTTCAACGAGAAAGGCCTGATTTTCAGCCCGGCGAGCGAAGCGCTCCTGGACGCGCGACCGCAACAGGGGCGTTACCGCAACCGACAGGGCGACAAAGCACGGGATGGACAGCAAGACGATGCCGGTCAGGGCCACGCTGTAAAGCGCCATGACCGCGAGAAAAACGACGGTAAAGATCGTGTCGATGACAAGCGTCAGGGCCGAGCCCGTGATGAAATCGCGAATACTGTCGAGCTCGCGGACGCGGGCTACGGAATCCCCGACCCGCCGCGCCCCGAAATAGGCCAATGGCAGCGCCATCAGATGGCGGAATAGCCGGGCGCCAAGGATGACATCGACCCGGTTGGTCGTATGGCTGAAGACGTAGGTACGCAACGCGCCGAGCATGGTCTCGAACAGGGCGACGACCACGAGACCAAAGACAAGGACATCGAGTGTCGAGAGGCCGCGGTGCACCAACACCTTGTCGATCACCACCTGAAAGAATAGCGGCGAGATGAGGCCGAAGACCTGCAGGAAGAAGGATGCCACCAGCACTTCCGCCAGCAGGCGCTTGTATTTGGCCATCGCGGCGAAGAACCACGCAATGTCGAAATTGCGGATGGTCTCGATGGCACTCGCCTTGCGGGCCAGGAGGATCAATTCACCGTTCCAGTTTTCAAGAAAAGCTTCGCGGTCCATTGTGACGGGACGCGCCAGTACCGGGTCATGCAACAGCATCTCGCCGGTCTCGCTGTTCATGCGGGCGAGAATGACGGCGGTGCAATCGCGCCGAAAGGCAATGGCGGGTAGCGGCGTCTTGCCAAGCTTGGCCACGTTGCTTTTAATCAGCCGGGCCTTCATCCCCATGCCACGCGCAAGCAGGACGAGGTCGGTACCCGATAGATCTTCGATCGTGCTGCCGCTGCGATGACGCAGGGCTTCGGGTTCGGCGGCAATGCCATGAAAACGCAGCAGCATGGTCAGACAGAAGAGACCAGAATCCACGCGCGCGGAATTGCTTCCGCCTTGCGCCGGCACTGCCGAGAACTCTCCCTGAACCATATCCGAAAGCCCCCCGCTCCGGACTTATAAAGTCACACTCTGGAAAACAGGAAGCTTAGAAGATGCGGCGAAAATTGCAACATTGAATCTGGGGCCAACCTTACGGATGTGGCAAAGGATTTTAGTGATATTTCCGGACCTTAACGAGTACCCAGACTTATGTCATTGCGGTGAGGAGTCACTGGTGCCGAACCACCGGTTCCGGCTCTTGTCGTAGTGTTTGACCGGGTCGTAGAGCTCGATTCCCAGATCAAGCTTGTCGGCCGTGAATTCGCCGACGGCAGCCATCATCTTGAACGAAGCAACCATGTGGTCATGCTCGGCTTGTACCTCCGCGATACGGGCCTGCAGAAGCTCCTGCTGCGCGTTCAGGCGGTCGGTGCTGGTGCGATCGCCGGCCCGTTCCTCGCTCTCCATGCCGCTCAATGTGGCTTCCGCGGCTTCCACTTGCTGGCGATGAAGATCGGTGTTCTGCCGGGCCGTCTGCGTCTCGTCCCACGCCTGCGTCGCCTTCTCCGCAGCCTCACGGCGCGCCTCGTCGAGATCGCGCTGCCGGCTCGTCTGCTGCTGGCGCGCCTCGCGGATGCGCGCATAATCCGCACCGCCCGTATAAAGCGGAACCTTCAGCTGCATGACGACCTGATCGTTTTCCGTATGGTTGTCGTTGATGAACTGCTGTGGCACGTTTTCATCCCAGGTCCGGCTGGCGCTCCCCTGCAGGGACAGCTCGGGCAGAAGATTCCCGCGCGCCTCGTCGACGCCAAAGCCCTGAGCTTCCATGGCGTGCTCGGCCGCGGCAACGGCCGGATTTCCGGCAACCGCCTGATCGATGGCAGCCTGCCGCGAGCGCGGGAGATTTAATTTGAGTTCGGGTTCTTCGAACCCACCCGAGGGCGGTGCAACCAGGCGCTCGTAGGTGCTGAGCGCCTCCTTCAGATTGGTCTGCGCCGTATTACGGTCGGCCTGCGCCTGCAGAAGCCGCGCCTGTGCTTGACTGACATCGGTTTTTGTTTTCTCCCCGATCTGCGCCCGCTCGGAGGCCTCGGACAGATAGTCGTTCAGCATCTTCTCGTTGTCGGTATGAAGAGCGAGAATTTTCTCATCCCGCAGAACATCCATATAGGCCGTGGCCGTGTTCAC
>CAZQLF010000332.1:0-4181 GCA_964594035.1 uncultured Rhodospirillaceae bacterium
CGCGAAAGGTTCTGCGCGATTCTTTTGTGATTTCCCCGATGTCATATTGGAGGGCCGGACGCGCTCGTCCATGACCAAGCTTTAATGCAGATCGCGAAATTGCCGCATTCTCGTCCAGAGGCTGCCGCACTACGCGGCCACTCTCACTGCATTGGCAACCCGGTACAGGGGAGATGGAAAATGTGCCGCCAGGAGCCGAAGCTGAGCGAGTTGTTGAACGATCCCATTCTCCATCTGCTATTGAAGCGCGACGGCGTCAGCATCGAGGAGTTGCTGGCGCTGATCGAGAAGACGCGACGCAGCCGTCGGGGGCGGCGGCCTCGTCCCCTGCAATAGCAGAGTTAATGTGCCGGCCCTCGCATTTGCCGCCCGGGGTGCTATTGTCGCCCCGTCTTGCTGGTTCACCTGCCGGGGCGACGCTATATGCGGACGTGGTTTGCGATTCTGGCCTTGGGCCTGTCGATATTGGCCGGCCGGGCGTTGCCAGCGCGTGCCCAGGAAATGATCACCGTCGGTCAGCTGCTGCATCACTGCCAGACCGATTCGACCCAGTGCGGCCAGGATTTCGGCACCACGCAGATCAGCATGGCGTTCCTCTGGGGCGGCAATTGCATTCCGCCCAAGCTGGTGCGCCAGCAGACGGAAATCGCCGTGCTGCGCTGGCTGGTGAAGCATCCTGAACTGGCGAATGAGGATGCGGCCGACGGCATTGCCGATGCGGTATCGGAACTCTGGCCCTGTGGCGTTCAGTAGATCAATCGGCTATCCAGCCTTGGCACAGCGCTCAATGAACGACGATATCCACGCGATGGCTTCGTCGTCCGTGTAGGAGTCACTGGCATCGCCGATGACCACCTCCGCAATGGTGTGCATCGGCAACGGGCCTTCCGAAAGAGAGTTGAAGAGCCACACCGACGTTTCCGCCGAAAACGCCCGATGCCGTGCCGCGACGTCATCCGGCCTGCCGGGGATGAGGATATTGAAGGCGTTCACGTCCGGGCGCGCCGGATAGATCTTGATCCCCGGAATGTCGGCAACGCCCGGCGCCAAGGCGCGAGCTCGTTCGACATAGTGGGGCATCTTCGCCAGATAGCGGTCGAGCCCCATCAGGGCTTTGACGGCGAAAGGGTAGGAGGTGAAGACGTTGCCGCCATGGCGCGCCTTCCAGACCTTGAGTTTTTCGATGAAGGCCGGCTCGCCGGCGACAACACAGCCCGCGAGCCCGCCGAGCCCCTTGTAGAATGAGACATAGACGCTGTCCGACAGCGCCGCCACATCCGCCAACGGGCGGCCGTAGCCCGCAGCGGATTCCCACAGCCGGGCGCCATCGACATGCAGGGGGACGTGATGCTCGCGGCACCAGCTCGCGATGCCCACGAGCTCTTCCCACGACGGCAGCAGATAGCCGGCACGGCGCAACGGCAGTTCGACGACAACACAGGCCAGCCGCTCGGTGATGCCACCGAGATCCTTGGCCGTGAACGGTGCCGAGTGACCGAGACGCACGGGCTTGAGATTGTGCAGATGCTCAATCGCATTCGCTTCGTCGAAATCGATATGGCTGAGAGGATGGAGCGCGACGAGCTTCGAGGTGCGCTCATCCGCACAAACGCGCAACACGCAGAGCTGGGCGAGCACACCTTTGAAAAAGAACAGAGCCTTCGGCTTTCCGAGCAGCGCTGCCACGCGCTCTTCCAGTGCCATGACCGCGCCGCCATCGCCGTAATCGTCGGCCTGGAGCTGAGCGTATGAAGACTGCGCGATGTCGGCCAGGCTGTCGGCTGGGGAGGGTGTACGATGATGCGTCAGAACATGGCGGGCTTTTTGCCGCAACGCGCGATCCGCGGGTATCACGTCGATGTTCCCCTTATGAATGCAGCTGACTGAATACGGTTAGGCGGCGCGGTAGAGCTCGATTCCTTCATCGGCGAAGGCACGCGCAACCGCGGGCCGTGCCAGCATGCGTTTGGTATGCGCCGTCCAGGCGGGGAAGGGCGCCAGGTCCGTCAGGATCTGGAAGGCCCAGCGATAGATCGTGATCAGATAACTGTCGGCGATGGAGTAGTGGCCGGGCACGGCCCAGTCCCGGCCATCGGCGAGCAGCCCTTCGATATAGGCGCTGTCGCGGGCGAGCGAGTTGCGGCCTTTCTCCTGCACGGGCGGATAGTCGCGCTCGTTCTCGACGAAGCGCTGCGGGCGCCAGAACTGCGCCACATCATAGCCATGCACGGTGCCAGACAGAAATCCCAGCCATTCCAGACAGCGCGCCTCACCCTCCGGTGTTGGCGGCATCAATCGGGCTTGCGGATACTTGCGTGCGAGATAGACGAGGATTGCGTTCGCCTCGGTCAGCAGATTCTCGGTGCCGCCCATCTTGCCTGGCACACCCAGCAGGGCAGGAACATAGCCCTTGGGGTTGATCTGCCGCCAGCGCTCCGAACCCGTGCCCTCGCGCGAGCCGGCCCGGATCACTTCCTTCTCATAGGGGATGCCGATTTCCTCGAGCGCAATATGCGCGGTGAGCGAGCAGGCACCCGGGGAGTAATAGAGCTTCAGCATCGCCAGACCTCGCGCGTGACAAACCGCTAGCGTCTGATCGCCTCAAGTTGAGAATCGGCTTGAGGCGTGAAACAGCCACTATCTGAAATAGGTAGAGCAAGCTTCACGCATCAGGTCGACTTGACCTGATGCGATCTTGCTCTAGCGCTATCACAACGCGAGATTGCGATCCAGAACCCGGGACGTAACCGAATGCTGCGCGGTTGCCGCTTGCTCAGCCGCCCTGGGGCGGCGGGGGCGGAGGCGGCGGTGGGGCAACGTAATTTTGGCCGTTGTCGTTGTAGGTGTAGCCCGGCACCTGATTGCCCTTCGAATACATGCACTGCGAATAGGCGATGTCGTAGCGTTGCTGGATGTCGTATTGCGCAGCACCCGTCGGACCCGTACCGATCGCGGTGCCCGCAACTGCGCCAGACGCAGCGCCGATCGCGGCACCAGAGCCGCCGCCGACCGCAGCACCCAGGCCCGCGCCCAGGATCGTGGTGATAAGGGCGGTGCCCACGGCGCGGTTGTTCGCGTCTTGCGCCGCGCCGTCCACCTGCGAGCCGGCATACTGCTCGCACATGGCCTGCTCCTGCTGGAACACTTCGAAGGGTTTGTTGGGCGCCGGCATTACCGCGACGCGCGGCCCCACGGGCTGGCTCACACAGCCGGCGAGAATGAGGGCGGCCGACAGCGAAATCGCCGTCGACGCCTTGAATGCTTTTTTGGTCCGATTCATGTCCGAATCCGCAAACTGGGAGGTCCCGATCCGCGCCCAATATATCAAATGGCGAGCGTCATTAAAACGGAAGCCAAGCTTCTGATTTTATAGCAAAAATTATGCCGACCAGCGAAACAGCCCGTAACGTGTTGCCTGGCTTCCGCTTGCATGGTCCGATAGCGCGGATTTGCAACAGCAATTGCGAGGGAGAAAGGGGAAGTCCAGATGACAGGCAAAAGGCTGATCAGGCAGTTCTTTGCAATCTCGGGCGCCGCGGCGCTCGCGTGGATGGTTTCGGCGGGCGGCGCCATGGCCCGGGACCTCCCCGAGCATGGGATGACCATCGACGAGCTGGCTTCCTGGCTCAAGGACGCTGGCTACAGCGCCATCATCCAGAACGAGGATGACGGCTCGCAGAGCATCTATAGCAGCGTCGATAACCAGAACTTCCACATCTACGTTTATGATTGCAAGAACGGGCGCTGCGCCTCGATCCAGTTTTCGAGCGGCTTCAACACCAAGGGCGCCTTCAATGCCAAGAAGATCAACGATTGGGTGAAGCAGAACCGTTGGGCGCGCGCCTATGTCGACAAAAGCAACGATCCCTGGGTGGAATACGACGTCGACCTGGCGCCGGGCGGAACCTATGAGATGTTGAACGATGAATTCGGTATCTGGCAGGACTCGCTCAAGCACTTCCGCAAATTCATCGGCTGGTAAGGCCGGGCAAGGCTGAATAGCGGAATTGGGGAAACCAAACGGGCGGGGGGGCAGGTTACTCGGATAGGAGCAGCCATAGGAGGCAATGATGCTCTGCACCTTCAGGACCTTGGCGCAAACGGCGCTGATCTGCACCGTGATTTCGCTCGTCGCCTGTGCGCCGCGCGAACCGCAGCAGATGCAGCCAACCGACCAGGCG
>CAZQLF010000333.1:0-4179 GCA_964594035.1 uncultured Rhodospirillaceae bacterium
GAGTGGGGAAACCGCAAGTGGGAAAAGGGGGTGGATGGCGTGTTCGGGGGGGGCCGGTCAGCGGGCGGAAAGACGCCGTTTGCCGCCAGCGATCTCTCCGAACTGATCCCCGAACGGGCCCGCCAACGCATGATCGAAAAGGGCTGTACGCCGCTCCAGGGACTGGAAGCGGCCGTCGGGGCCTTCGCAGCACTTGCCCAGCGCGGCGCGCAAAGTACCAGCGCCGACCTTGCGCTGCCGAATGTTTCGCCCGCGCCGGCTGATGCGCGCCTGCGCGAGGAATGGGAGTGCAAACAACGCCTGGCGAAATACGGATTGAAATTTCCTGCCGGCCGCCTCGTCGCGCCGGATGAGGTAGGCAAGGCAGCAGAGGAAATCGGCTTTCCCGTCGTCCTCAAGCTTGGCCGGCCGGCACTCGCCCACAAGACGGAGGCCGGCGCCGTCGCGCTCAATCTAGCGGACCGCGCCTCCGTCGAACGGGCGGCGGCGAAGATGACCGCCTCACTTGCTGCCTACAAGCCCGGGCTGGTTCCCGAGCGCTTCCTGGTGGAACGCCAGGTGACGGGTGCGGTGGCCGAGCTGATCGTGGGACTGCATCGCGACCCGCAATTCGGCCTCGTGCTCGTGGTGGGCATGGGCGGTGTGTTCGTGGAATTGATGGAAGATGCCGCGACGTTCCTGCTGCCGACTGATCGCGCCAGCGTGGCCACGGCCATCGGCAAGCTGAAAGTCGCCAAACTATTGAACGGCTATCGCGACAAGCCCCCCGGAGATACGCAGGCGGTGGTCGACGCGGTGATGGCAATCGCATCTTTCGCCGATGCCCATCGTGAGCGCATCGTGGAGCTGGATGTCAATCCGCTGATGGTATTGCCCCGGGGTCAGGGCGCCATGGCGGTCGACGCGCTCATCGTCATGGGAGGCGATTAGGCCGAAGAGAATCGCCCAGCTCTGACGGTTAACTGGCCGGTGCGTAGATGCGGATCTCCGCCGGTTGGCCGTTCACGGAGGGGACAGCGAGATAAATCCGTCCACCGAGGGGCACCAGCAGGGCCGTGGTAGCGCCCGGCGCCGTCTCCACCGATCCGCTCTTGGCATAGTTGCCCGACGCATCGCGTTTGTAGATCTCGATGCTGCCGTCGCCACAGGCGAGATAGAGCATTCCGCGCGATCCATCCGCCATCAACTGGCCGGGCTTGGCGCAGGAATCGGCATGGCCCTTCATCGAGCCGTCGCCGAGATCGAACCAGGCGATCGCGGCCGGTTGGCGGAACGCTGCAATCAGTCGCCCGGCATCCTCATCCAGCGACAGTGACGCCGCATCGCCGAGATCGCCGGTTGCCCAGCTTCCCGCCTGTTTGTTGGTCTGGCGATCGGCGATCATGATCCGCTTCTCGCCTAGCGCTGCCAGAAACGCGCGCGTGCCACCGTCTTCCATGGCGAAGGCGCCGGCATGCCCGTCGAGCCGCATGTTGTCGAAGTGCTTGTTGTGGGTGGCGTCGAGGATGGCGAACTTGTTGGTGCCGAGCGGAAGATAGACGCGCTCGTTGCTCGCGTCGGATTGCAGCGCTCCCAGATCCTGTTCGAGGGGGATCGTTGTCTCCGGCACCAGCGGCACGCCGCTATAGACCGCGACCTTCCCGCCGTTCGTGCCGATATAAAGACGATTGTCCGTCGGCGCGCGCGCCATGCCGGTGGGCTTCGCCAGCTGATCGATCGTCTGGCTGACGCTGCCGGCCGCAAGATCGACGACGGCGAGACGGCCGGCGCCGCTATCCAGAACGAACAGCCGCTGATTGGCGTAGTCGAGCGTCAGCGCGCTGATGGGCCCCGGCATCGCACCCAGCGCGATACTCCCCGCCTTGGTGAGCTGGTCGGCGTGAACGGGTCGGGTGAAAAGGACCGCCAGCGCGGCGGCAGCACAAAACGACGTCAGCGCGCGCCGGAAGACCATGGCACGACCTTCTGTGATTGCTGTCCCAGACCTTGCACGCCGAGGCTGACCTTGTCGCCGGCCTTCAGATAGTGCGGCGGCTTCTTGCCCATGCCTACGCCCGGGGGTGTCCCGGTGGTGACGATGTCGCCAGGGAGCAGCGCCATGAACTGGCTGACGTAGTGCACGAGATGGGCCACACCGAAGATCATGGTGCGCGTCGAGCCCGTCTGCATGCGCGCGCCATTGACGTCGAGCCACATATCCAGGTTTTGCGGATCGGCAACCTCGTCCCGCGTGACGAGCCAGGGGCCCAGCGGGCAGAAGGTGTCGCAGCCCTTGCCCTTGTCCCATTGCCCGCCGCGCTCTGTCTGATACGCGCGCTCGGACACATCGTTGCAGATCATGTAGCCGGCGACATAGGAGAGTGCATCCTTCTCCTCGACATAGCGAGCCGGCCGGCCGATGGCGATGGCCAACTCGACCTCCCAATCGGTCTTCTGCGAACCGCGCGGCAGCAAGATGTCATCGTCGGGCCCGCTGAGGGAACTGATCGCCTTCATGAAGACGATGGGCTCCGCCGGAATTTTGGCGCCGGTTTCGGCCGCATGGTCGGCATAGTTGAGGCCGATGGCGACGACCTTGCCGACACTGCCAACGCACGGGCCAAGCCGCGGCTTGCCCGGCACGGCCGGCAGGTGCGATGGATCGAGGGAGGCAAGATGAGCGAGGGCCGCGGGATGCAAGGCAGCGCCATCGATGTCGGCGACCTCGCCCGACAGATCACGCAAGCCACCCTGGCGATCGATCAGCCCCGGCTTTTCGCTGCCCGGCGAGCCATAGCGGACCAGTTTCATGGAGTCTCCTGACGGTTAGGACGTTTGCAGATCGATCGGGGCCGCGCCGTTCATAGAACAGGCAGCGCGCCTTGCCAAGCCGCCGACGCACTGGACGCTCATTGCCGTGCCGTCGCGCTCTCGGGATAGAGATGACACCAAACTGTCACTGACCCGTCGGGCCGGCGAACGGGCGGCAGGCCCGTACGGCAGGGAGCTTTCACTTTGACGCAGCGCGGATGAAAGGCGCAGCCCGGCGGCAGGTTGAGGGCACTCGGCGGTTCACCGGTCAGCGATGCGATGGGTGGCGGCGCATCCGCCCGGGTCTTCGGCGTCGCTGCCAGCAGCGCCTGGGTATAGGGATGGCGCGGCCGGGTGAGCACCTCTTCCATCGGACCCTGCTCAACGACGCGCCCGAGATACATGATCGCAGCGCTGCGGCAGAGATGGCGTGCGACCCGCGGATCATGCGCGACATAGATCATGGTCAGTTTGCGCTCATGGCTGAGGTCGGCGAGCAGGTTGATGATCTGTGCCTGGATCGAAACATCGAGATCGGCGAGCGAATCATTGGCGATCAGCAGCTCCGGGCCCATGGCAAGCGCGCGGGCGATGGCAAGGCGATGGCTCTCGCCCGCCGAGAGCATTGCCGGCCGCCGGCGCAGCAGATCGGCCGGCAGGCCAACCTCCTTCATCAAATTGGCGACACGCGGGGCAATCTCGCGCTTGGTGCTGAGACGATGCACCTGCAGCGGTTCGGACAAGGTTTCGGTGACGCTGAGACGGGGATTGAGGGAGGCGACCGGATCGCGTGACAGCATCTGCACGCGCCGGCGGTACTGCACCAGAGCCGGTCCGCGCAGCACTTTCAGCGACTGACCGTCGAAATGAATATCGCCCGCGGCAATGTCGGTGAGACGCAACAGTGTCCGCACGAGGCGATTTTTGCCACAGCCCCGCTCGCCGATGACGGCGAGGGAATCGCCGCGTTCAAGCGAAAGCGACAGGCCGTTGACGGCGCGTGTTCCCCGGCCGGCTCGCCGGCGCAGCCAGTCGCGGAAACTGCGGGGCCGGAAATCGACCCCAAGATCGTTGATTTCGAGATAGGCACTCATTGGGCCAACATCTCCCAGCGCAGGCAGGCGCTGGTACGCCAGGGTGAAACTTGCGCGAGCTGCGCATCGCCGAAACGGCAGGCTTCCTCGGCATAGGGGCAGCGCGGGTGAAAGCGGCAGCCGCGCGGCAATGAGGCGGGCGAGGGCGCCTGGCCCGCAATGGAGAGCAGCGGCGCGCCAGCCCGTAGCGTGTCGGGCAAGGCGCGCATCAGCGCTTCGCTATAGGGATGCAGCGGCTTGTCCAGCAGCTCGCTTTTTGGCGCCTGCTCGACGATCCGCCCGGCATACATGATGG
>CAZQLF010000334.1:0-4168 GCA_964594035.1 uncultured Rhodospirillaceae bacterium
ATATGCCGCGCAGGAACCCCGGGGCCAGCGCCGATAGCGGATTGACCACGATGGTCGGCTGGGACAGGTGGCCGGTCGCATTGTAGACCACGGCGAAAATCCCGCCGCCCTGGCCGCCGGTCAGCAGATAGCCCACGATGGGGATCTGGCCAAGCAGGCTGTTGAGGGCATAGGCCGGCACGACGGTGCCCCTGACGTCGACCTTGTCGGTGTCGTAGTCGAGATAGCCGGTCGCCGTCAGGCCGAGCGAGGGCCCATAGGTGCGGGCCAATGGAATGTCGATACGCCCGCCCGTGCGGGTGAAGTCGCCGGTGAATTTATACATCTGGAAGCCCTCGCCGGTCAGCACGTCGGCAAGGCCGGTGAGCGTGGCAATGGTCAACAGCCGCACCAGAGCCGATTGCTTGACGAGGCGATACTCGGAAATCTCGACATGGCCCTTGATCGGCCGCTTGGGCACGGAATCGATGGCGGTGCCGGTGATCGACAGCCGGCCGCCCACGACATTGTCGACGATATTCAGAAGTTTGAGAGCAGCACCCGCATCGTCGGCAACGATCGAAAGCTGATGCGTGCCACCCGCGGCAGGTAGCCAGCGCAGGGTCAGCGGTTTGCCGCCCGGCAGCGTGCCGTCCGCCTGCATGTATTCCCAGTGCAGCCCGTCGTAGGCGGCCTTGAGGCCGATGTTCGAAATCGCGCGGCCAGGACCAACCGTGACCTGCGCCAGCCGTTCGGCGCTGAGCACATAGGGTCGCGACGGCTTATCGTCCTCCGGTGTCGGCGGCGTGGGCTCGGGTGGCGGCGCGTTGGGCCCGCCCTTGGTCTTGCCAATGAAGGGTTCCGCATCGAATACCCCACCGCCGATATGAATGTTCCATTGCGGCTCGTTCAACGTGACGGTCACATTTTCGAGGCGCGTCTGACCCAGGGTTACATGATCGAAGTTGGCCTCGGCCAGCTTGCCGTCGGGGCTGAAGCGGCCATGGCCATCGCCGGAGAAATCGCCGGCGGCAAAATTGAAGGCCGTGATGTCGATCGGGCGTTTCTGGTTCAGCGTCATGCGCAGCTTGGCGGTGCCGGGCATGCCGGCGGGCTTTGTCCATTTGGCGAACTCGACGGCGGCCACCGTATTCAGCAGGTTGAAATCGACCGCAACTTCGCTGAGGCGATTTTTGAATTCGGTGAAGACGAGGTCGAGGCGTAGCGGCCCGTTGATCACATCACGATAGTCGAAGCCCAGCCGCGCCAGCTCGTCGGCCGTGCTGTTGGCCGCCAGCGCCACGCGATTGGTGACATCCTGACCATAAAAATTCATGTCCCAGCGCATGCCGGCAGCGATGCCGCCCAGCTTTGCGGTACCAGTTGCACCCAGACCCTGGCTGGTCACCTTCAGGTCGAAATTGCCCTCCGTCAGGTCCTGGTCCAGGAAGATCTTGCCCAGCCGTGCGTTGACGATATTGGCGGTCGCCCCCAGCTGAACCTTTTCGAAAGGCAAGTTGTTGATGGCCGGAAACCGGAAGGTCAGGTGGACCTGGGCGGAGCCGGCGCTCTGCGCGGCGTCGATGCCGACCTTTTTGGGAAAGCCCAACGGGGGATGGTCGAGCAGCGTCAGCGCATCCTTGACCGGCCCTTCCACGTCCCCGCCAATATCAATGATCTGATTGGGCAGATCGAGGCCGGAGATCTCGAGATGCCCCTTCTTCAAGGCAAGATTGCCGACCCCGCCGGAGCCGAAATCGGCGACGAACTTGCCGGTGTTGAAACTGGCGGTACCATTCACGCCACGTAGTGGAGGCAGCGGCGGAAAATAATGAATGCTGAGCCCGCTCGCCGTCAGCTTGCCCGCGAAAGACCGCACGGAAATCGCCGCCGTCTCGCCGCCGAGCAGGTCGACGTCGAGATTTGCCTGCGCCTCCTTGACCAGGCCCTCATCGATGTCGTCGACGATCCACTGTCGCGGATTGTCGAGACCGCCGCCGGTGCGCGGCCAATAGTGACGCAGCGTCGGCGCCGGCAGATTGTCGATGATCAGCTGGGATTCGAGGTGCAGCCGGCCGCTCTTGGGCGCGTACTGGGAGATAAGGCCGCTGAGCTTGGCGCTTGCCGATAGAAGGGGGCCACCCAGATCGAGAGTCAGCGTGTCGAGCGTCAGGGTATCGAAATTGTCGGCGAGCGTGCCGGCGAGAGCGAGACCGGCAATCGAGAGAGGCTTATCGAGGTGGCTCGGCAGCACGATCACTCCCGGTCCGCTGGCCACCGAGAAATGCATGCCGCCGATGTGTCCGTTGAGATTGATCGTCGTGTCCAGCGAACCATCGAACTGAAGATGCGATTCCGACAAACTCGCCAGATCCGGCGCGATCAAGCCGAGGGCAGCAATATCGACACCACGATAGCGGCCGTGGGCTTTGATCTCGCGGCTGCCCTGGTCATACGCGAAACTTGCCTTGACGATGGCAGGCTCGCCCAGTTCCTCCACCTCGGCCGACAATTCGCCGGCGATCCCGTTCTTGTTGCGCAACAGGTCGATGTCGATCTTCGGCGCATGCCAGAGGAGTCCGGTTCGCTGGTCGTCAAAAACCAGGGTGCCGTCCACCAGATGCACACGCTGCAGATAACCGGTGGACAGATCGGGATTCATCGGTCCCATCAGCTCGTTGAACAGCTCCGGCAGGATTGAGGACGATTGCCCTTCGCTGGCGCTGGCGACGGTGGCGAGAAACAGGAAACGGCCGTCATGCCCGCGCCGGACATGAATGCGCGGCTCGAAGATTTCCACCTCCGTCGGCGCCGCGATACCGCGCATCATGGCGGGCACCGAAAGCCGCAGCCCTATCTGGGGCACGCTGGCGAGCTCGCGCCCTTCGTCGGTAACCGCCCTGACATGGATGGCGCGAACACCGATGAGCTGGGTGCCGCCGGTCCAGGTGACGATCAGATCGTCGAGTTTGACTTTGAAAGCGTGGTCGGGCGCATCCAGCGAACGCTCGAAATACGGAACCAGAAAGCCCAGATGGACCGGATGGCCGTCAGCCAGGCGCCAGGCGACGAAGCCGACGAGAATCGCCACGCCGGCGATGAGGGCGGCGATGACCTCAAAAAGGATGATCAGGCTGCGGCCGAGCAATTCCCGCTACCCTTGACCCTGGATCGAGGCTTCAGCAGGCTGCCGCCAACCACGGCCGAGGATCATGTCCGTCCCTCTCACCATCCCGATCGGCGCATCGCTGCCACTGCCCGGGGATCCGGATCTTGCCCGCCTGGGCTTTGAGCGCGCCGCCGGCGGACCTCCTGTTTTGCAGCGCCTGGCGCAGGAAAGCGAAGGGCGGGCCTTGCTCGCTGCCATCTTCGGCAACAGCCCGTTCCTGAGCCAAGTGCTTTTTAGCGAACCCGACGTGCTTTCGGCATTCCTAGCCCAGGATTCCGCCGCTGTCTTGGCCGATCTCATGGCCGGCCTCAAACAGGAGGCGGTCGCCGCCGGCGACACCTACCAGATCATGCGCTCGCTGCGGCGCTTTCGCCGGCGCGCCGCCCTGCTGATTGCGCTAGCCGATATCGCTGGCCGCTGGTCCCTCGAACAGGTGACGGGGGGCCTGACCGATTTCGCCGATACGGCGCTGCGCCTGGCTGTCGACCATCTCTTGCGGCGGGCCGCGGCAGCGGGCGATCTCGCCCTTGGCGACCTTGACCGGCCGAGCGAGGGCTCCGGTCTGGTTGTGCTGGGCATGGGCAAGCTCGGTGCGAATGAGCTGAACTATTCCAGCGACATCGACCTTATCGTGCTCTACGACCGGGCCAAGGTGGATTACCGCGGGCGGCGCACCTTGCAGGACTGCTTCGTCCGTATGGCCCGCGATCTGGTCCGGCTGCTGCAGGATCACACCGAAGATGGTTATGTCTTTCGCACCGACCTGAGGCTCCGGCCCGACCCCGGTTCCACCCCGCTCGCCATGTCGGTGCTGGCGGCGGAGACGTATTATGAAGGCATGGGCCAGAACTGGGAGCGCGCGGCGATGATCAAGGCGCGCGCCGCGGCCGGGGACCCTGAATCCGGCGCGGACTTTCTGAAGCATCTGCGTCCGTTCATCTGGCGCCGGCATTTGGACTTCGCGGCCATCCAGGACATACATTCCATCAAGCCGCAGATCCATGCAGTCCAGGGCAATCC
>CAZQLF010000335.1:0-4158 GCA_964594035.1 uncultured Rhodospirillaceae bacterium
CCACCGGCACAGCGGCTGCCGTGCTGGGTGGGGTGACAGCGGTGTTCGAAATGCCGAACACCAACCCCAACACGCTGACGTCCGCCGATATCGCCGATAAGGTCGCGCGATCCCGCGGTCGCGCGCGCTGCGATATAGCCTTCTTTGTCGGTGCGGCAGCGGAGAATGCGGCCGATCTGGCCGTTGCCGAGCGCAGCCCGGGCTGTGCCGGCGTAAAAATCTTCATGGGAAGTTCGACCGGCAGCCTGCTGGTGCCCGACGACGAGACCCTGGAGGCCGTGCTGCGCAGCGGCTTCCGGCGCGTGGCCATTCATTCGGAAGACGAGGATCGTCTGCGCGAGCGGATGCACCTTGCCAAGGAGAGTGGCGATGTGGCCATGCATCCGGTATGGCGGGATGTGGAGACGGCAGTGCGCGCCACGAAGCGCGTGCTGAAACTGGCGCGTGAAACGGGGCGCCGCGTGCATGTGCTGCATGTCACGACGGCGGAGGAGATGGCGATCCTGGCGGCCGCCAAGGATATCGCCACGGTGGAGGCAACGCCGCAGCATATGACCCTGGTGGCGCCCGATTGCTACCGCGAGCTCGGTACGCTAGCGCAGATGAACCCGCCGATCCGCGAGGCGCGCCACCGCGAAGGCCTGTGGCAGGCGGTGCGCGACGGCGTGGTGGATTGCATCGGCTCCGACCACGCCCCACATACGCTGGAGGAGAAGGCGAAGCCCTATCCCACCAGCCCGTCGGGCATGGCGGGCGTGCAGACCCTGCTGCCGCTGCTGCTGGATCATATGGCCGCAGGAAGGCTGACCCTGGAGCGCATCGTGGATCTGACCAGTGCTGGACCGCAGCGTATCTACAACATCGCCGGCAAAGGGCGCATCGCCGTGGGTTATGACGCCGATCTGGTGCTGGTGGACCTGGAAGCCCGCCGGGTCATCCGCAACGAGTGGATCGCCAGCCGCTGCGGCTGGACGCCGTTCGACGGGCGCGAGGTAAAGGGCTGGCCCAGGGCGACGATCCTGCGCGGCCAGTTCGTGATGCGTGAGGATGAGCTGATTGGCGATCCCATCGGGCAGCCGGTGCGCTTCGCCGAAACGCTACAGTGAGAGGAGAGAGGTCATGAGCGGTTGCATCGTCGGCTGGGCCCATACGCCCTTCGGCAAGCATGAGGGCAAGGATGTGGAAGCCCTGATGCTGCAGGTGATCGATTCAGCACTGGCCGATGCGGGCGTGGATGCTGTCGATATCGACCGCATCGTCGTCGGCCATTTCAACGCGGGCTTCTCCAAACAGGATTTCCCCTCGTCACTTACCCTTCAGGCTTCACCGAAACTCCGCTTCAAGCCGGCAACGCGGGTTGAGAATGCCTGCGCCACAGGCAGTGCCGCGATTCATGCCGGCCTGACAAGCCTGGCCGCCAAACAGGCGCGGCTTGTACTGGCTGTCGGCGTGGAGAAGATGACCGACACGCCGGGGCCGGAAGTCGGCGCCAATCTGCTAAAGGCGAGCTATCTGAAAGAAGAGGCGGGTGTCGAAGGTGGCTTTGCCGGCATCTTCGCACGCATCGCCCAGCAGTATTTCCAGCGCTATGGCGACAAGTCGGACGCGCTGGCGCGCATTGCCGCCAAAAACCATCTCAACGGCGTCGAAAACCCCTATGCGCAGCTGCGCAAGGATCTGGGCTACGAGTTCTGCCGCACCGTCTCCGACAAGAACCCGATGGTGGCTGCACCCCTGCGCCGGACCGATTGCAGCCTGGTTTCCGACGGCGCGGCTGCGGTCGTGCTGGCGGATTTCGATACGGCGCTGGCCATGAAAAAGGCCGTCGCCTTCCGCGCCGTGCGCCAGGTGAACGATTTCCTGCCGATGCGCGGGCGCGATATCACAGCCTTCGAAGGGCCGCGCCATGCCTGGTCGCAGGCATTGGCCGATGCAAGGCTTTCGATCGGCGATCTCAGCCTTGTCGAGACCCATGACTGTTTCACCATCGCCGAGCTGATCGAATACGAGGCCATGGGCCTGACGGCGCCGGGCGAGGGCGCGCGCGCCATCGAGGAAGGCTGGGTGGAGAAGGGCGGCAGGTTGCCGGTCAATCCTTCGGGCGGGCTTAAGGCCAAGGGTCATCCCATCGGCGCTACAGGCGTTTCCATGCATGCGCTGGCGGCGATGCAACTGACCGGTACCGCCGGCGGCATGCAGATCAAGGATGCGAAGCTCGCTGGCATCTTCAACATGGGTGGCGCGGCCGTTGCCAACTACGTCAGCATCCTGGAGCCGCTGCGCGGCTGATTTCGTCTCACGCGACGTTCATTCAAAAAGAGGACTCATGTTCAAAGGGATTTTGCTTGAGGAAAAGGACGGCAAGGTTTCCGGCCGGATTGCGGAGCTCGCCGAGGACAAACTTCCGGCAGGCGATGTGACCGTCGGTGTCGAGTATTCGACGCTGAACTACAAGGATGGGCTGATCCTGGGCGGGCTCGGCCGGCTGGTACGCACCTATCCCCATGTGCCGGGCGTTGATTTCGCCGGCCGCGTTCTTGAATCAAGCAATCCGCGATGGAAGGCCGGCGATTCTGTCGTGCTGACCGGGTGGCGCGTCGGCGAGACGCAATGGGGTGGCTATGCCCAGAAGGCGCGGGTCAAGGGCGATTGGCTGGTGGCGCTGCCCAAGGGCATAACTGCGCGCCAGGCGATGGCCGTCGGCACGGCGGGCTTCACCAGCATGCTGGCGGTGATGGCGCTCGAGGAACATGGGGTTTCGCCGGACAAGGGCGAGGTGCTCGTGACGGGTGCCGCCGGCGGGCTTGGCAGTGTCGCCGTCGGCATTTTGGCGAAGCTCGGCTACAAGGTTGCAGCTTCGACCGGCCGCGCCGAAACGCATGACTATCTGAAGAAACTTGGTGCGGCGACGATCGTCGAGCGCAGCGCCATCGAAAAATTGCCGGCGAAACCGCTGGAGAGCGAGCGCTGGGCCGGCTGCATCGATTCCGTGGGCGGCAGCACGATGGCCAATGTGCTGGCCAGCATGAAGTATCACGGCGTCATTGCCTCCTGCGGGCTTGCCGGCGGGACGAAGCTGGAGACCACGGTCATTCCCTTCCTGCTGCGCGGCGCTGCGATCCTCGGCATCGATTCCGTAATGTGCCCGATCGCCCGGCGCGAGAAGGCCTGGGCGCGGCTGGCGCGCGACCTGCCGATGGATCAACTCGAAAGCATGATCGTGCCGGCGACGCTGGGTGATCTCGCAAAGCTCGGGCCCGAGATCCTGGCGGGCAAGGTGCGCGGCCGGGTCGTCGTCGACGTGAACGCCTAGGGACGAAGAAGCCCACCTCACCCCAACCCTCTCCCCCCAAGGGAATTTAAGGGGGCGGCTGATTCACGCCTCAGGCCGAAAGGTCCGAGGCGATCAGACGCCCAAGGGCGGAGAGGGAGTGCCAGGCGTGCCTACGATTGCGCCACCGCGACGGAATCGTCATCGACCCGGGTGACGACAAGGTTGACCAGGCCGGGTCTCTCCTGCGCCGCTGTGTTGGCGATGATCTGGTCGCCCTCACGCAACAGCTCCTGCGCTGAATCGAAATAGCCGGGCGTCAGAAGGTCGTCCGCCGCCGTGCGGTAGTGCCAGAGCGTAAATCCGTTGGCATAGGCAAGAACGCTGAGCTCCCGAGCGAGGAATGCCATATGGAAATCTCCCCAGAGGTGGTTCCAATATATGCAGTATTACGCTTATTACGTAATATTGTCAAGTAAAACAACCCGGGAAGGGAAGAACCGTTCGGCTATTTCAAATTGCTGATGATGGCGCTCGCGGTGTCGGACTGCTTCTTCATCAAATTTGACAGCGCCTCAATGAATTTCGCGCGTCGGTCCATCGCCATCTGGAGGCGGAGCTGCATCTGCTCGGAAAGTTCTGCGTAGCTATCGAGCTGGCTGGCGATTGCAGCACTAGCCGAGCGAAGGAGATCCTTGTCGGCGGAGTCCTGATGGGCCTTGAGCTTCGCGGCCAGTTCGCGCCAGCGGCAGAGCCGATGGTTTCGCTGCTTCACTTCTTCCATGATCGCCCTGAGATCGGCGTCGGCATCCTCGGCCCATTGCCTCAGCACGAGGAAGACAAGTGCCATGAGTTCCATGGGCGCGCTCCCGCCTGATTGCCGTAGC
>CAZQLF010000336.1:0-4139 GCA_964594035.1 uncultured Rhodospirillaceae bacterium
TTTTCACATAAACCCCCCAATAAAAGCGCCCGACAAAAGCGTCCCGACGCGACAATTTCGCGCGCGACATTCGCAGATGGTTATGCCTATCTATCGCGCGTTTTCGCCCACCTCCAGCCTGGAATCGCCACATGCTCGGGAATTTCACTTTCGGTCCGACGGCCAAGGTCGCCTTCGGGGTCGATCGCCTTGAGAAGCTTGCCAATGACGCAACCGCGCTGGCAGCTGCAGGCGCGAAGGTTCTGCTGATCAGCGATCCGGGTGTGGCCGCACTTGGCGACCGCGCCGAGGCGATCCTGACCAAAGGCGGACACAAGGTCACGCGCTTCCAGGATATTCGCAGCGATCCGCTGAGCCGTCAGATCGACGCCGCCGCCGCGCTGGCGCGCAAGCATGGCGCGGTGCTGGTGGTGGGGCTGGGCGGCGGCTCGACCCTCGATGTCTCAAAGATGGCGGCAGCCATCGCAACCGCCGACAAACCGGCGGAGCATTATTCGCTCGCCGTCAATCCGCTGCCGGCGAAGTCGCTGAGGAAGATCTGCATTCCCACGACCTCCGGCACCGGCTCGGAGACGACGAAGGTCTCTGTCTTCACCAATGCGAAGGATGAGAAAGTCTGGGGCTGGGGCGAGGCGCTGAGCGCCGACCTCGCCTTGCTCGATCCCCGTCTGACCGTTGGCTTGCCCGCGCACCTGACGGCGGCGACTGGTATCGATGCGCTTGTCCACGCCATCGAGGCCTGCACGATCCGGCGAGCCAATCCGATGAGGTGGGGGGTTGCGTGGCGGGCCATCCGCCTGTTCGGGGGGCACGTCCGGCGGGCGGTGGCGGCACCCGACGATCTCGATGCCCGCGGCCATGTGCAGATCGCGGCATCTCTCGCCGGCATTGCCATCGACAATTCCGGCACCGGCATTGCCCATGCGCTCGGCCATGCCCTCGGCGCGCTGGGTCATGTGCATCACGGCCGCGCCGTCGGCCTGTCATTGCGCGCAGCATTGGCGTGGAACGCCGAAGCAGCCCCCGAACGCCATGCGGTCGTTGCAACAGCCATGGGCGTGCCGAGCGAAGGACGCAAGCCGGCCGACGTTCTGAAGGAACTGGGGCCCCACTTCGACGCATTCATCCGTTCGGTCGGGTTGCCTGTGTCGCTGGCCAAGGACGGCCTTGCGCCAAAGGACAGCGAGCGCCTCGCCGCTCTGACCATGGCGCCGGAGAACAAGTCGATGCGGTATTCCAACTGCCGGCCCATCACGGCGACGCACGCGCTGACGCTTTCGCAAGCCGTGCTCAGCGCAGCCTAAATCGCGCCCGAGAGTTCCAGCGGGTAGATCGGAAAGCCTGCGGTCAACGCCCGCACTTTCGCCAGCGTCGCCTGCTCGATCATGCCGTTCTGGTCCGGCGCCTTGGACAAACCATCCAGAACGTCGGCAATCCACGCGCCGGTTTGACTGAGTTCATCGGGTCCGAAGCCGCGGGTCGTCACAGCCGAGGTGCCGAGCCTCACTCCCGAGGTGATCGTCGGTTTCTCCATGTCGAAGGGCACGGCATTCTTGTTGCAGGCGATGCCGGCGCGCTCCAGGCTCTGGGAGGCGGCGAGACCCTTCAACCCCTGGCGATGCAGGTCGAGCAGCACGATCGGCGTGTCGGTGCCGCCGCTCACGACGTCATAGCCACGCCGGATCAGCACGTCGGCCAGCGCGCGCGAATTCTCCAGCACCCGGGCGGCATAGCGCGGATATTCGGGGCGCAACGCCTCTGCCAGACACACGGCCTTGGCGGCCAGCGCGTGGAGCAGGGGGCTGCCCTGCGTACCCGGAAATACCGCCGTGTTGAACGTCTTCGCCAGCGCCTCGTCATTGGTCAGGATAATGCCGCCGCGCGCGCCGCGCAGCGATTTGTAGGTCGTCGTCGTCGCGACATCGGCATAGGGGAAGGGATGAGGATGTGCTCCGCCGGCAACCAATCCGGCGAAATGCGCCATATCCACCAACAGCCTGGCGCGCACAGCATCGGCAATAGCACGCATGCGCGGGAAGTCGATGGCGCGCGGATAGGATGATCCGCCGGCGATGATCAGCTTCGGCTTGTGCTCGCGGGCCAGGGCTTCGGCCGCGTCATAGTCGATCAGCCCATCCTGCCGGCGCACTCCGTATTGGACCACGCGATAGATCTTTCCGCTCTGGTTAGCCGGTGCGCCGTGGCTGAGATGCCCGCCGGCGGTCAGCGCCATCGAAAGTACCGTATCGCCCGGGCTCATGATCGCCTGCAACACGGCCTGGTTCGCCTGGCTGCCCGAATGGGGCTGCACATTGGCAAAGCGCGCACCGAACAGCTTGCAGGCGCGTTCGATTGCCGTCCGTTCGATCACGTCCACATTGGTGGCGCCGCCATGATAGCGATTACCCGGCAACCCTTCGACAGTCTTGTTGGTCAGCAGCGAGCCCTGCACTTCGAGGACCGCGCGGCTGACGATGTTCTCGGAGGCGATCAGCTCGATCATCTCCGTTTGCCGGCGCCACTCATCAGCGAGCGCGTCGGCAATTTCCGGGTCGGCCTCGCGCAGACGCGCCGTGAAGTATCCCTGATGGATCACGGGCTGCAGAGCGATCGATGCGGGCTTGTTCATGCGGCGGCCGCGAGCAGGCAGTTGTCGTCCAGCGCCACCAAGGGCGTGAAATCGCGGTGATGCTTGTAATCCGGCCGGGCGAAGGTCGTCTGGGCGTTCTCCACCGAATTGACGATCAGCGAGAAGATGCGCCGGTTCCAGGGCGAGAGATTGGGCGGCGAGGCGTGGACCAGCGTGTCGCCGAAGATCAGCGCCGTGCCGGCCGGGCCGGTGGCCGAGACGATGCCCTGGGTTTCAACCAACTTGGCAACACTCGAGCGGTCGACGACCCAGAGCGGATAGCTGGTCGAGACCGTGTCGAGAGTTGCTTTGGGCGTCTCATGCCGGTGCGATCCGGGAATGAAATAGAGCGGACCGTTGAACTCCACCACATCGTCGAGGAAGACGTGGAGATTGAGGGCCAGGGGCTTGGCCACGCCATCCTCATTGTGATGGGTGGCGAAGTCGTAATGCCACTGCCAGGCTTCGCCCTCGAAGGCCGCCTTCACATTCACCTTCACCTGCTGGGGATAGAGCCTGTCGCCCAGAAGCTGGAAGGCGGGGCCGAGCAGGCGAGGGTGGCGCACCAGCCTGGCATAGGCCTGATGGCGCAGATGCAGGCCCATGGCCGTACGCACCTCGCCGCTCAGTTTCTCGCGCACATTGGCCGGGCTGTCTTCGGCAAAAACCGGCGCGAGCGCTGCGCGCAGCACCTCGACTTCGCGCAAGGAAAACAGGCTCGGCAAGACCAGGTAACCGTCGCGCTCGAACTGCCGAAGCTGGCCTTCGGAAAGCTGCATGGCGGCCTTCACCCTCTGCAATATCCCCTGGCGGCAAGTTTCCCGGCGGGCGGCCATTTCGCGCAAGCCAAATTCCCTCCATCATGGCTTAATTGGATTAAGCCATGAGAGTTGGACCATGACCCGGCGCCTGCCACCGTTGAATGCCGTCCGCGCCTTCGAAGCCGCCGGCCGCCACGGCAGCTTTCTGCTTGCCGCCCGTGAATTGCGGGTCACGCCCGGCGCCATCAGCCACCAGGTGAAAGTGCTGGAGGGGTTTCTCGGCGTGCGCCTGTTCCATCGCCTGCAACGGGGCATCGTGCCAACCGATGCCGGGCTGAACTATCTGACCGGCACCCGCGATGCCTTTGACCGCCTGGCAACGGCGACCGAGCAGCTTGCCATCGGCAGCCGTACGCGCACATTGCGTATCAGCGCGCTTCCCGCCTTCGCCGAGAAATGGCTGGTACCGCGCCTGCAGCAATTCCAGGAACAGCACCCGGAGATCGATGTGCGCCTAGCCGCCGATGCCGACATCGTCGACTTCGTGACCCGCGATTATGACGTGGGCCTGCGCTACACCGATGGCCGCCATCCCGGAGTCAGGGTCGATCTGCTGCTGCAGGAGGAGATCTTTCCCGTCTGCAGCCCCGCCTTGCTGCAGGGTTCGCGGCCGCTACGCCGGCCGGCGGAACGCTCTTTGCAGACGCTGCCCTATGACGTCCATTGGCAAGATGCCTGTCTGCCGTCGG
>CAZQLF010000337.1:0-4126 GCA_964594035.1 uncultured Rhodospirillaceae bacterium
ATTGACGATCTGGGCTTGAATCGAGACATCGAGAGCCGAGACCGGCTCGTCGCAAACGACCAGCTTCGGATTGTTGATCATGGCACGCGCAATGCCGATGCGCTGGCGCTGGCCGCCGGAAAACTCGTGGGGATAACGGTTGATCTGCTGGGGCAGAAGGCCGACCTTCGCCATCATCGCCTGCACCTTGGCCTTGGCCTCGGCCGGCGACAGACCGGGCTGGAAGGTGCGCAGCGGTTCGCCGATGATCTCGCCCACCGGCATGCGCGGATCGAGGGCGGCCAGCGGATCCTGGAAGACGATCTGCATCTCGCGCCGCCGCTTGCGCATCGCCTCATCCTTCAGGCCAGCGAGATCCTCGCCCAACCAGACGACGCGGCCTTCTACATTGGGAAGCAGGCGCAGCACCGCACGGCCCAGGGTTGTCTTGCCGCAGCCGGACTCGCCCACCAGCCCCAGGGTTTCGCCAGGCCGGAGATCAAAGCTGACACCATCGACGGCCCGCAGGATGCCGGCGCTGCTCGGCGAGAACAGGCCACCGCCGATCCGGAAGTGAACCTTCAGGTTGTTCACCGATAAAAGCGGGGCGGCGGTCACAGCTGGGCCAGATGGCATGCCTTTTTCCTTCCGGGGGCGAATTCGCGCAGCAGGGGGCGCTCGGCCAGGCAGCGATCGAAGGCGTAGTGGCAACGATCGTTGAAGGAGCAGCCCGGCGGCAGGCGCTGCAGGTTCGGCGGCTGGCCGGCAATCGTCGCCAGGCGCTCGGCATGGTCCTCATCCAGCCGCGGCATCGATGCCAGAAGACCCGCGGTATAGGGGTGCTGCGGGCTTTTGAAGATGTCGCGCACCGGACCCGATTCAACGATGCGACCGGCTAACATTGCCCGCACACGTTCACAGCGGCTTGCGATAACATCGAGGTCGTTGGTAAGCACCGCGAATGACGTCTTGCCCGCTCGTTTCAGCTCTCCCAGCAGTTCCAGAATCTGGGCCTGCACGGTCACATCGAGAGCGGTGGTAGGCTCGTCCGCGATCAGCAGCTCGGGTTGGCCGAGCAGCGCCATGGCGATCATCGCACGCTGGCGCATGCCGCCGGAGAACTCGAAGGGATAGAGGCCGATGCGTTCCGCCGCCTTGGGGATCTGCACGCGCTCCAGCATGGCGACCGCGGAATCGCGGGCCTGCTGGCGCGACATATGGCGATGCGTTATCAGGACCTCGGTCAACTGCCGCTCGATGGTGAGATAGGGGTTAAGCGACGTCATCGGGTCCTGGAAGATCATCGACATCCGCGTACCGCGGATGCGATTCAACTCGCTCGCCTTGCGCCCCAGCAGCTCTTCGCCCTGAAACTTGACATTGCCGGTTGCCTTGCCATTGGACGCCAGCAGACCCATGACCGACATGAAGACCTGGCTTTTGCCGGAGCCGGATTCGCCGACGATGCCGAGGGTTTCGCCGGGCTCGATGGTGAAGCTGATCTTGTTGACCGCTTCGACCGCGCCGTCGGGCGTATCGAAGCGGACCTCGAGATCGCGAACGTCGAGAACGGCCGTCATCGCCTAGCGGTCCTTGGGATCGAGCGCATCGCGCAATCCATCGCCGATGAAACTGAAACAGCCGAGGGTCACCGCCAGGAAGGTGCCGGGAAAGATCAGCGCCCAAGGCGAGGTATCCATGATCCGCGCGCCATCGGCGATCAGCACGCCCCAGCTCGTTGCTGGCTCCTGCACGCCAAGGCCCAGGAAACTGAGGAAGGATTCCAGCAGGATCACATTGGGAACGGTCAGAGTGATGTAGATCACCACCGGCCCCAGGCAGTTGGGGATGATGTGGCGGCGCACGATGGTGGCGTTGCTCACGCCGCCGGCATGGGCTGCCTCCACGAACTCGCGCCGCTTCAGGCTCAGCGTCTGGCCGCGCACGATGCGCGCCATGTCGAGCCAGGAAACGGCACCGATGGCGACATAGATCAGGACGATGTTCCGGCCGAAGACGACGGTCAGCATGATGACGAAGAAGATGAACGGCACGGAATACAAGATGTCGACGATGCGCATCATGGCGCCGTCGACGCGCCCACCGATGAAGCCGGCAGTAGCCCCCCAAACGACGCCAATGATCAGGCTTACCAGCGTGGCGGCCAGACCCACTGTCAACGAGACACGCCCGCCATACAGGGTGCGCACAAAGAGATCGCGGCCGTTGTCATCGGTGCCGAAGTAGTGGCCCGCGGCGAAGTTCGGCGGCGAGCTCATGGAATCCCAGAATACATCGTCGATGGCGATGGAACTCACCATGGGGATGACCACGCAGGCCACCGCGATGACGACGAGGATCACCAGGCTGGCGACTGCGGCGCGGTTGCGCCGCAGGCGCCGCCAGGCGTCGGACCACAGGCTGCGGCCCTTGACCTCTTCCAGTGGGCTGACGATGGGACGGATGGCGGCGTCAGTCATGGCAGGCTCAATCGTACCGGACCTTGGGGTCGAGCATCCCATAGGTTACGTCCACCACCAGGTTGGCGAGAATGATCAGCACGCCATAGAAGACGGTAACGCCCATGACCAGCGTGTAGTCGCGGTTGAGGGCCGCCTGGACAAAGTAGCGGCCAATACCGGGAAGGCCGAAGATCTGCTCGATGACGATGGAGCCGGTGATAGTGTTGACAACGGCGGGGCCCAGATAAGAGACGACCGGCAGCATCGCCGCCTTCAGCGCGTGGCGGATGATGGTGATCCACTCCGGCAGTCCCTTGGCCCGCGCCGTACGCAAATAGTTGGTGCGCAGGACCTCGATCATGCTGCCGCGCATCAGCCGGGCAATGCAGCTCAATGGATAGAGGGCCAGCGCCACCACGGGCAGGATGATGTGGCTGATATCCCCATTGCCCCAGCCGCCGACGGGCAGCCAGCGCAGCATCAGCCCGAAGACCAGCGTCAGCAGCGGCGCCAGTACGAAATTCGGAATCATGATTCCCGTCATGGCGACGCCCATGGAGGCGTAGTCGAGCCTGCTGTTCTGCTTGATAGCGCTGATGATTCCGACAGCGCCACCGACGACGAGTGCCAGCAGGATGGCAAGCGAGCCCAGCACCAGAGAGGTGGGAAACCCGCCCCAGATCAGCTCGGTGACGGTGAAATCGCGGTACTGGAACGACGGTCCGAAATCACCATGCAGCAGGTTCCAGAGATAGCGGCCGAACTGCGCGATGATCGGCTCGTCGAGGTGATACTCGTGCTTGAGCGCGGCCTCGATCTCCGGTTGCACAATGCGTTCCTTGTCGAATGGACCACCCGGGGCCGCTCGCATCAGAAAGAACGACATTGTCGTGATCAGCAGCATGGTGGGAAGCGCGCCCAGCAGCCGCCTGATGGTGAATTTGAGCACCCTCTAGCCCATCCAGCCAGAAGAAACAGCCGCCCCCCCGCGTATCCCGCTGTGGCGGATTGCGGAGGGGCGGCCAGCGATCATTGTCGCACTTTGCTTGAGACTTACTGGAACGACAGATAACGCTCGAGGTTGTAGCCCAAGAGGTTGTCGTACCAGCCAGCGACCTTCTTGTTGACCATGTGCACATTGACATAGTGGTAGATCGGAATCAGCGGCTCGTCCTGCAGGAAGATGGCTTCCGCCTTCTGGAAATCTTCCATGCGCTTCTTCGGATCCGTTTCGGTCGACGCTGCGTGCAGCAGTCCGTCATAGTCCTTGTTGTCGTAGCCCATGAAGTTCGATTCACCAGCGTCCGACATGTACTGCTCCATGAAGTCGCTCGGGTCGAGATAGTCGCCGATCCAGCCGGCCCGGGAGACCTCGTACTTCTTCTGCCGCCGCGTATCGAGATAGACCTTCCATTCCTGGTTGGTCAGCTCGACCTGTACGCCCAACGATTTCCACAGGCTGGCGATGGCGATGGCGATCTTCTTGTGGTTTTCACTGGTGTTGTAGAGGATTTCGACCTGCAGAGGCTTACTGGCGCTGTAGCCGGCATCCTGCAAGATCTGCTTCGCCTTGGCGACGCGATCCGCCATCGGCATGGAGGCAAAGCCGAGCTTCTGCTGCTCATAGCCTGGAACGCCCGGCGGCATCCAGGAATAGGCAGGAATTTCCCCGCCCTGCGTAATCT
>CAZQLF010000338.1:0-4108 GCA_964594035.1 uncultured Rhodospirillaceae bacterium
CACTAGATTGCTGGACTTGCGGGGATCAGACGCCATTTCACACAATTCGAGCAAGATCCACCGTGTAGGTTGGGACACACCCTGATCCGATCTTGCTCCTGCCTCCGCCCCTTTTTCTTTGGCAGATAGGCTGCCGCTTGACGAATCCTCAGAACCAAACTAGAACATGGGCTCAGTTTAGGTTTTGTTCTATTACTTGCGGCCAGATTGGCGCCCTACAGGGCGAAGGAGACACGGCAATGCTGACCAAGAAACAACATGAGCTGCTGCTGTTCATCAACAAGCGGCTCGGCGACAGCGGGGTGTGCCCCTCCTTCGACGAAATGAAGGAAGCCCTTGGTCTGAAATCCAAATCCGGCGTCCACCGGCTGATCACTGGGCTTGAGGAGCGCGGGTTCATCCGTCGCCTCGCCCACCGGGCCCGCGCCCTGGAAGTGGCAAGGCTGCCGGAGAATCTTTCGGCGCCTGCGGCCGCGGTCCGCGAGGTTGGCTCCGGCCGCTCCGGATTCGCCCCCAATGTCATCCGGGGCGATTTCGGCAACGCGCTGCCGGGCGCCTCCGTGGCCCAGCCGGCAGAGACGATCCAGCTTCCCCTCTACGGCCGGATTGCCGCCGGTACGCCGATCGAGGCGCTACGCGACAACAGCCAGCGCATCGATATTCCCGCCGCCATGCTCGGGCGCGGCGAGCATTACGCGCTCGAGGTCGACGGCGATTCCATGATCAACGCCGGCATTCTCGATGGCGACACGGTCGTGATCGAACGCTGCGAGACGGCGGAAAACGGCGCCATCGTCGTGGCCCTGATCGACAACAACGAGGTCACGCTGAAGCGCCTGCGCCGAAAGGGCGACTCCATCGCGCTGGAACCCGCCAACCCGGCCTATGAGACGCGGATCTTCGGCCCTGACCGGGTAAAGCTGCAGGGCCGCCTCGCTGGATTGCTGCGCCGCTACTAGCTAGCGAGCAGCCAGCCTTACTCATCGTCATCGTTGCCGTCGGGAAGGGCTGCAACCCACGGCCGCTCGCCCTGCCCGTCCCGCACGGATTCGATGCGGATAGCCTCGGCCGACAGCCACACGGCATGTCCGCCCTGCTGCTGCAGCCGGTCCGGATCGATGAGCGGTGCCGCGCAGGCCGCCGGCGCCTTTACGAGGACAATGACCAGATCGGACTCCTGGCAGGCCGCGGCGAAACCATCGGCCTTCTGAAGGATGGCGATGGACCGGCCGCTGGATTTGAACCTGCAATCGCCCTTGTCCGTGCAGACCAAGCGCGGATCGCCACCGTCGACCGCGGCATTCCACAGGATCCGCTGGTCCTGGCCCATGCGGCGCAGCCACTCGCCCGCGGCGAACCGGTCGGCGCGTCCGGTTGAAAGCCGCAGCGAGCCATCGCTCTCCGTGATCGCAACCAGCTTGGCATCTTCCGAGATCAGGACGTCCGGCGGCCGCACGAAGAGGATCGTCGCAAGCCCCACCACGATGGCAGCCGCGCCCCAATAGCGCCAGCGCTGGCGCCACAGGCAGAGCCAAAGCCCGCCGAGGCTGACAAACGCCAGGCCCAGCGGTGGCATCACGGGAATCAGCGCCACCGCACCCGGCCAGCTTGAGACAGTGTTGGCGGTCCACAGGATCGCGGAGATGCCCCAGCCCGCCGGCTCCAGCGCCCAGCTCTCCAACCCGAAGGGCATCAGGATCAGTGCCAGGATCAGCCAGGGCATCACCCAGAAACCGGTGATGGGCACGGCCAGCATGTTGGCGACAACGCCATATCCCGTCAGCCGGTTGAAGTGATAGATGGCGAAGGCTGCGGTCGCCAGGGTTGCGACAATGCTGCTGAGCACCAGGTCGAACAGCCAGCGAAAGCTGCGGCGCGCCGGTCCGATCTCTTTTGCCCGCTGCGGGCTCAGTTCCTCCCACACCGCCGTCAGCGCCACGATGGCGGCAAATGAAAGCTGGAAGCTTGGGCCAACCAGACTGTCCGGCCAGATCAGCAGCACGACGACGGCGGCAATCGCCACGGGGCGCATGCTGATGGGCTGGCGATCGGCGATGATGGCCAGCAGCAGGATTGCTGCCATCACGAAAGAGCGCACCACCGGCACGCTGGCGCCCGACAGGATCATGTAGAACGCGGCACCCAGCAGGGCAAAGCCCGCGGCCCATTTCTTGATGGGCCAGCGCAATGCGACCGGCGGCACCAGCGCCAGGCCGGCGCGGATCAGGAAGAACAGGATGCCCACGGCAAGTCCGATATGCAGGCCGGAGACCGAGAGCAGGTGCGCCAGGCCCGAGTTGCGCATGGCGAGCAGCGCGTCATTGGGCACCGCTGTCTGGCTGCCGGTCACGAAAGCGACCGCCACGCCTGCGCTCTCGCGCTCGGGCATGGCGGCGAGGATGCGCCGCTCGATGAGGGCGCGCAGATCGGCCACCCGTCGCCACAGCCGGTTGCTGAGCGGCGGGGAATCGCCGAAGACCGCCGGATCGATCAGCCGCGGCCGGCCGATGACAAAACCGACCCCGCCGATGCGATCGAAGAACAGGTCGCGGCGAAAATCATAGGCCCCGGGCGCCACCGGGCGCGAAGGCGGGCCGAGGCTTGCGCGCAGGCGCACCCAGTCGCCCGGCACCAGGAGCGGCTCGAGACCGGCAAGGCGCAGCCGAAGCTCGGCCGGCGGTTCGGTGATGCCGAGAATGACCACCTCACCGAGAACGAGACGCCGCCCGCCGGGCAGAAACTCGACATCGCGCACCCGGCCCTCGATGCGAACAGAAGCGTATTTGGCGTCGAGCATCGGTGCGCCAACAATCGCCGTGCGCAATTGCGCCGCGGCGAAACCGCAACTGGCGGCAAGCAGCGCGATCAAGAACACGCGCCCGATCGTGATCCGGCGCAGCAGAACCAGAAGCACCGCCGAAACGACGACGAGCGCGGCGCCGATCGGAAGGCTGGGCTCGGCGGGCAGCGAAAAATAGATGGCAACGCCAAGACCCACCGCCGCGGGAATCCACAACGCCCAGCGTTCGCGCTCGGCGATCAAGCGCTGAACGAGAACGCGATAGATGCGCCCGGCAAATTCCAGCATCACCGCCCCTCCGGCGATCAGGATCAGGCCCTATCGCATCGGGTGCTGGCAAGCCGCAAAGTCACCCGCAATCTGGGGGCCGCAGCCGGCCGATTGTTCCGGCCGCATCGCCGTGCTAAGCCCTCGCCGCCATGCCCCCCACCACCAAAATCGTCACCCGTTTTGCCCCCTCGCCCACCGGCTATCTCCATATCGGTGGCGCCCGCACCGCACTCTTCAACTGGCTTTACGCCCGCCACCACGGCGGCACTTTCCTGCTGCGTATCGAAGATACCGACCGCCAGCGCTCCACCGACGCTGCCATCCAGGCCATCATCGAGGGGCTGCAATGGCTGGGCCTGCAGTGGGATGGCGACGTCATCTACCAGTTCGCCCGCGCGGCACGCCATGCGGAGGTCGCGCGCGAGCTCGTCGCCAGGGGCAAGGCCTATTACTGCTACGCCACGCCAGCGGAGCTGGAGGCGATGCGCGAGGCCCAGCGCGCCAATGGATTGCCGCTGCGCTATGACGGGCGCTGGCGCGACCGCGACCCGTCCGAGGCACCGGCCAACGTCAAGCCTGTCATTCGTCTGAAGGCGCCACAGAGCGGCGAGACTATCGTCCATGACAAGGTGCAGGGCGCGGTGCGCGTCGCCAATGAGCAGCTCGACGACATGGTCCTGCTGCGTGGTGACGGCACGCCGACCTACATGCTCTCGGTCGTTGTCGACGACCACGACATGGGCATCACCCACGTCATCCGCGGCGACGATCACCTGACCAACACCTTCCGCCAGATCCAGCTCTATGACGCCATGGGCTGGGACAAGCCTGACTTCGCCCATATCCCGCTGATCCACGGACCCGATGGCGCCAAGCTTTCCAAGCGTCATGGCGCGCTGGGTGTGGAGGCCTATCGCGACATGGGCTATCTGCCCGAGGCGCTGCGCAATTATCTGCTGCGCCTGGGCTGGGGCCATGGCGACGACGAGATCATCGATACGGCACAAGCGATATCCTGGTTCGATCTCGATGGTGTCG
>CAZQLF010000339.1:0-4093 GCA_964594035.1 uncultured Rhodospirillaceae bacterium
GGCCAAAGAAAACGCCGCCACCGGCTGGCCGATGGCGGCGCAGAAGCGGTAATGGACTGCTATCAGTTGCCTTCGGTCAGGACCTGGCCTTGCTCGTTCCAGACCACATTGACCGGATTGCCGTTCAGCATGGCATGGGCATGCCAGGCGCTGTCGCAACCCTTCTCATAGACTTGCACGTTGCTGTAGCCGGCCTGCTGCATGGCGCGGGCAGCCTGGTCGGCCGTCGTGCCGTTAACCGGATCGGAAGCCCAGCAGGCGGCTTGCGCCGGGCTCGTCACACTCAGCGAGCCGGCGATCATCAGGGCCGACAAAGCCCCGGCAAAGAGACCGATTTTCCAACGCATGATCTTCCTCCTTTGGCATGAGCGGGTGCCGCAAAAGCGCCGGACGCTGGACCGCGCCGGCGGTGTTCTATGGAGACAACAACGCGTTCGAAAAAAGGTTTCAGCACAATTGGGGCGGAATCGCGGCATTAGCGGGACGCTCCTAATGCAACGCGCTGTTCCTCTGTGCTGTGCGCAGCCAGCGCCGCCGCCAGCTTTTCGTCGGTGCCGTAAAGATCGTCGCGGAACTCGACTCCGCCGTCCTCATCGACGAAGGCGGTCTCGTAGACCAGATAGATCGGCATCGGCTGCTTCAAAGCGTGGCGCTCGCTCTGGCGGGTCGCCACGATTTTCTGGATCGCCTCGGGCGAGCCTTCTTCGCCCAGCAGCGCGCCTGCCAATGCGTTTACCGCTTCCACGCGCACGCAGCCATGGCTCAGGCCCCGGTCGGAGCGGGCAAAGGCCGAGCGCCCCGGCGTGTCATGCAGATAGACGGCAAACGGGCTGGGGAAGTCGAACATGAGCGTGCCGAGCGCATTCCACGGACCCGGCTCCTGCTGCACCTGCCAGCCATTGGCCAGGATGTCGGTGTTGCTCCAGTCGATGCCGCCGCTGCTGCCGTCGCCACGGCCGATCAGCCGGAAGTGATTGCGCGAGAGATATGCGGGGTCCTTCACCAGGCGCGGCTGGATTTCATTGCGCACGATGGACGCAGGAACCGTCCAGGGCGGGTTGAACAGCACGGAGCTGATCGCCGAGCCCAACACCGGCGTGGGATGTTTGGGATCGCCCACCACGACACGCGACACCAGCGCCACATTGCCCTCGCGATAGAGCGTGAGCGTCGCCGATGGAATGTTGACCATCAGACGCGTCGCCGGCCAGTCGCGCGGCATGGCGCGCCGGCGCTCCAGCGCGAGACGCAATTGGACGGCGCGCTGATCGGCGCCGACATTCAGGGCCTGCAGCGTTGCGCGGCCCAACGCGCCGTCCACGTCGATGCCGTGCCGCGCCTGAAACTGTTTGATTGCCGCCGTCACATCGGCGTCCCGAATGGCAAGTCCTTCCATCGCCAGGCGGTGGCGCAGGATCGCATGAGCCGCCTGAACGCGCCGCGGGCCATCGCTGGTAGCGCCATCAAGCCCGGGCACCAACGGCCAACCGCCATCGGCAGCAATCCGCGCATAACGCACCAGCGCCGCGCGCAAATCCTTGTAGCCGCGATCCGACGGAGCCAGCCTGCTCGTCACCGCCGCAACGGATTCGCCTTTGGCGATACGGTCGAGCAGCGGCGCAGGGTCAAAGGACGGACGGTGAAGGGCCCAATCGGAATCGATTGCATGCGGATCGACCTGACCCTGCGCCAGGGCAGAGGCATAGCCCAGGAAGAGTTGCGTCAGCAGAACATCGCGGGAGGCACGCGGCAGAGTTGGGCTCGCCATAGCGGTCGCCGCTGTCTGCGCCCCAATACTATCCGGGTCGACGCCTTCCGCCGCCGAACCCGCAAGAGCGTTAGCGAGATCGACAGCCGCATCGTCGCGTGCATCCCAGATGGGCTGATAGTTGCGGGGCCGATAGATGCGCAGCAATGCTGCCTTGTCGATCGGCATGCCTTCGATGCTGAGCGCTCCACCACCCTCCAGCAGTGCGGCCAGCGGCAGCGCCTGGTCGTCTTCGGCCTGCTGCTGCGCCGGTAGGGCTGCGCCATAGGCCAGCGATACAGACCCAAAGGTGGCCAACGACAGCGCCATCAGCGCCGAACGGATCGGAAAAGTTCGCACAGTTCCAGCCTTGCGCATGATAAATCCCCATTGCTCGCCGGCCAAAACAGCCATCACCGCGGTAACGGGCGGCCGAATTGAACTGTTCCGCCTAAAATTCGCGCGACTCAGGGAACAAAATCGCGGGTTGCTGCTCGGCAACACCCTCCTTCGCTGCTCGCGGCCATTGCATGGCGGAATTTGGCGAGGCAATGCTTCCTCCTATCCAACGAACCGGAAGGAGGAAGATCCGTGGACAAGCAGGCATTCGACAGAGGAATGAAAATCCGCCGCGAGGTCCTGGGCGATGCCCATGTCGACCGCTCGATGGCGGCGGCGGATGAGATCAACCGCCCGCTGCAGGACCTCATCACCCAATATTGCTGGGGCGAGATATGGAGCCGCCCTGGACTGGACCGCAAGACGCGCAGCACCATCAACATCGCGATGTTGGCCGCGCTGAACCGGCAGCACGAATTGAAGCTCCATATCGCCGGCGCGTTGCGTAATGGACTCAGTAAGGCCGAGATCGGCGAAGTCTTCCTGCAGGTCGGGTTTTACGCCGGCGGCCCCGCGGCACTCGATGCCATGCGCATCGCTCGCGAGGTCTTCAAGGAAGAGGGCGTCGCCTGACGACCCTCAATCTGGACGAATTGATCGGGTTTGGTTAGGCTCAACCGTCATTTGTATGACAGGGGTGATGACATCATGTCGAAGAAGCCTGAAGAATTGAAAGACGAGGAGAAGGTGGCTTCTCGCCGATCTGCACTCAGAAAGCTTGGGAAGTACGCAGCCGTCAGCGCGCCGGCAGTGACCATGCTGTTGGCAACCACGACGAAGCCGAAAATCGCCGTTGCGGCGAGTGGCCCGCCGCCGCCTTAAGCGGCATCAAGGCCCCTTACGCATTTCGATGCGTCACGGCGAAATATGACGTCAGCGGCTACTGTCGTTCTGCAGGGCGGCTTTACGCTCGAAATCGACCCGGACAATCCTGATCCGATAGCCCAGGCGCTCCTGTCGGGCGAGCTGCTCACCCGCAATCCGCAGGAGGTTGTCGAACTGACCGTGACCAACGGCCAGCGCGTGCGCTTTCGTGCCGGGGCCGTCGTCGCGGTGATCCTGGGCGATGCCGAGGATGCGGTCGAGCAAGGAACGACCGCCTCCGAAGGCGGCGCGCCCGGCGAGATGGCGCTGCAACTCACCCGTCCCGCCATGCCCTTCGTGGTCATGGAGGAATTCCTCCCGCCCGCACAACACGCCGAACTCGTCAAGCTCGCGCTTGCTGCAGAAACCCGCTTCGAGCCTTCCACCACCGCCGGGGGATCCGGCCGAAAACGCTCCTCGCTGGTCCTCCATGACAATGCGCAGATCACCGGCATCGTCGTCGCGCGGCTGAACCAGGTCGTCGGCGACGTCGCGCGGCGCCTTCATATCGACCGCGCGGCAGACACCACCGGCGCACCGGGTGTCGAATGCCAGGTCACCGCGCATAACGACGGCGACTTCTACAACACGCATAACGATTCAGGCGCGGCCGGCCTCGAGCACCGGACCATCAGCTATGTTTATTACTTCCGCTCGCGGCCCAAGGCGTTTCGCGGCGGAGAGCTTCGCCTCTATGAGGTCGCGATCGAGAATGGGGTCTATGTCGCCGGCGACCAGCATTGGCTGGTCAAACCCAAGGACAACTCGGCGATCTTCTTTCCCAGCCACACGATGCATGAAGTGCTGCCGGTCTCCTGCCCTACGAAGCAATTCGCCGACAGCCGGTTTACCGTCAACGGCTGGATTTCGTACTAGGCCGCGTACTCATGAATTCGCGATGTCTGATTTACTCCCGAAAGCGGAACACCGAGCAAGTGTGGATTCAGGTCAGCTTTGTGCTTCACCTTTATGCGTTTCTTGGCGCCATCGCGGACATTGTCGCGGCCCCTGCAGCAGATAGCGAGATGGATTGGCGGGCGCCGAATCCTGCCCTGGAACGGCTCCAGCGGTATTTTCCCCAAG
>CAZQLF010000340.1:0-2071 GCA_964594035.1 uncultured Rhodospirillaceae bacterium
GCCGGGGCGGGGGACGATTAGGGGCGGCTGGAGGCCGGCGAAAGGGGGCCGGGGCGTGGGATATTCCGCATCAGGAAGCAGGATCGCCTTGGCTTGCAGCGCGCCCGAGTGAGCCATCCCTCGCTTGAGAGAGCCCAGCTGAATTGGCACGGCAAGGTCGAGTTCGATCCCGTGCAGATCGGCCTGCCGGCGCTGACGGCCCAGCTCGACATCGGCGCCATCTTCATCCCCTCGCTTGCCCGGGCAGCGCGCACGGAGATCGCGCGCGTTTCCTCTCGCGACGCGGCGCTGGCGCTGGCGCCATCGGCGACCCTGCAATTGCCGGGGGATACGAACGAGGGCTTCGCGTTCTTCGCCGGTATTGCCCGGCGGCTCCCCGCCTACCGGCTGACTTTGTCGGAGGATCCCGGTGAAATCACCGCAACGATCGGTGAATTTCTTGTCGGAGCGCGGCATCGTGCGAATTAGTGTCATCATGCCTGCCTTCAACGCCGGGCGCTTCGTCGATGCGGCACTGCGCTCGCTGCTGGCGGAGCGCGCGAAGATCCATCTCGACATCATCGTGATCGACGATCGCTCGACGGACGGCACAAGCGACATCGTCAGGCGGCTTGCCGGCGAGGCGCCGGAGATCCGCCTGCTCCCCAATCCCGGCAAGGGCATCGCCGCGGCGCGGAATACCGGTCTGAGAAATCTGCCAGTGGATTGTGACTTCGTCACCTTCCACGATGCCGATGATCTCTGCTTCCCCGGCCGGATCGAACGGCAAAGCGCGCGGCTGAAGAACGACCCCTCGCTCGATGGTCTCTATGGGCTGGTTCAGAGGTTTTCCGTGCAGGACGAAAAATCTCTCGCCCCGGCATCTGGCACGCCGGTCAAGCTCATTCGCGGCCCGTACCTGCAATCGGCAATTTTCCGGGCCGGCGTGATAAACAGGACCGGGTATTTCGATGAAACCTACCGCCAGGGCTGCGACAGCGACTATTTCCTGCGGGTGATCGAGGGCGGCTTCCACATCGTGATGGAGGACGAGATTTCCGCCTATTACCGCCGGCACGATGCCAATGTCACACTGAACAAGGACGAGATGAAACGCGAATTCCTGCGGGCCAGCCTCACCTGGGCCGCGCGAAACCGGCTGAAGAAGGCATCGCTCCCTGCAATATTCGCGGAGATGTTTCTGAACCGGGCGGAGCTGGAGGACGGCGAGCCGCAATGACCTTCGCCTATTCCGTGGTCATACCGGCCTACAACGCGGCGCTGACCATTGCCGCGGCGATCGGCTCCATTCTCGCCCAGACGATCCCGGCGCGGGAGATTATCGTGGTGAACGACGGCTCGAGCGATGCGACCGCCGACATCGCCGCGCGCGCCGCGCCAAACGTTGTGGTGATCAATCAACCCAATCTCGGTCCTGGAGCTGCAACGACGGCAGGCTTTCGCCGCACAGGATCGCCCTTCACGGCGACGCTCGATGCTGACGATCTCTGGCTATCCCACAAAATTGCAAGGCAGGCTGAGGCCATTGCCGACAATCCGGGCTTGAGCGGGGTCTTCAGCCTCGCCCGGCAATTCATCGATGGCGGCCAACTGCAGGCGGAGGGCGGTGGCACTGTCCGGCCTTTGTGGACGCGCACAACTCTGCTTTATCGCAGCGAGGCGGCCCGGCAAGTGGGCGACTTCATCGACTTCCCTGGCCGTCTCGGCGAAGTCGTCGATTGGCTGGCCCGCGCCCGCGCTCTGGGGCAGCGCCACCTTATGATGGAAGAGGTGCTCGCTCTGAGACGGGTCAGGTCAAACAGTCTCTCACAAGAATCCCTGCGGGCCGGCGGCAGCCGCGGGTACCTCGCCGCGGCGAATGCAGCGCTTCGGCGGCGCCGTCAGCAAGGGCCGCGCGAGCGCGATTGATCGCACACCCATGAGACGTCCTGTGGCGTACTACCGCGCAAGGCTGTTGCTGGCGGGTGCGCCGCGCCGGCTCCCCCCGCCGCTGGCCGACAAAATCCCTTTTCCCCCTCCGGCCTTTTGGCCGGCGTTTTTATTTCGGGGGAAGGTCCAGCCCCGTGCTACG
>CAZQLF010000340.1:2081-4093 GCA_964594035.1 uncultured Rhodospirillaceae bacterium
GGGGACTGCCGCGCACGGCCGTTGTTGGCGGGTGGGCTGCGCCGGTTCGCCCCGCGACTGGCCGACGATATCTCTGTCACCCGTCGGGCTTATGGCCGGGCTGTGCTGATCGGGCCCGGAGATCGCACGTTCGATCTCTGCATTCATGGCTATGGGCGCTTCGTCCCCGATGCGATCGCCAGCCAGCGCACGGATTTCGTCTTTCTGGATATCGGCGCCAGTCTCGGTCTGTTCAGCCTGTTGGCCGCGCGCAACCCCAACTGCCGGAGGGTCATCGCCATCGAGCCGCTGCCGATGATCTTTTCCCGGCTGGCGGCCAATGTGCGGCGCGCTGGCGATGGCACGATCGAGTGCCTCCAAGGCGTCATCCATGCCGGCCACGCCGGGCACGTCGCGATGTCGTTCGATCCGAGACATTCAGGCATGTCGAGAGTGCTGGGCGAAGGCTCGAGCGGCATCATCGTGCCGGTGATATCTCAGCGGACCCTTGACGACCTGCTCGCCCGCGGCGGCGAACGCATCGTCGCCAAGATCGATGTCGAGGCATCGGAGATCGACGTTATCGCCGTGCTTCGGCGAATGCGCAGCCATTCGCGTGTGAGTGACATCATTATCGAAGTGTCGGAGCGTAATCTTGGGGCTGAGAAGCGCGACAGGCTTTTGCAGATGTTGGCGGAGGATGGCTTTGGCGAACACGCTCGTGGAGGCGAGCCGGCACATTATGACGCCTGGTACCAGCGGCTTCAGCCCGTAACTCGCACCTGAAAGACCGTCGAAAAATAGAGTCCGTTACTCCGGCTCCGCCCGCCAGACATCCCATGGGATATCGCGGCCCGGATAGGCAACCCGCTTGAAGGGCCAGATGTCATTTATCCAGCCTCTGATGGCCGTGCCCAGTTTGTCGTCCAGCCGGCCCGCCACCGCGCTATCGCGGACCCACCAGAAGACGTTGGCATCATAGGCCCGCTTTTCACTCGGATAGATGTAGGCACAGCCAAGGCAGGTAGACTCATCGGGCGCCATGACCGTGTAACAGAACGACCGGCGCATGGTGAATTCGCGCTGATGCCAGCCGAGATCGATGAGGTCATCTTCCAGGGTCAGCCCTTCTGGCCACGGATTGCCGGGGTTCATGGAGCCCTTCAGCCGCGCCGCACTCGTCATGACCGCGTCGTAGTCCTTGACCACGTCGTTGACAGTCAGCATGCGCAGGTGAAAACCCTCGCCCTCGAGCCTCATGGGCACGGAAAAGTTGGCGGGGACCAGAGGCTTCCAGTAGGGCATCGCTATTCCTGGCTGAATTGGCGTACAGATTTAGGCTGTACTCAATAGTGTATGCTCCGCGGCTCTCACGGCAAATTGAGCAGAACGTATCCGTCTTGCTTTCGAATCGGTGGCTGCATGCAATCAATTTCTTTGGTTGATGTCCGCCCAAGGGGCCTCAGGCATCTCGTCGATCTTTATCCGGATCGCACGAAGGAATTAATCGCAGCAAGCCGCAGGACATTGGGCCTGATTTCCGATCTCATTGCTTGCGTTGCGCTTCCGTGCGGTGACCGAGTCTCCCGGAATTGGCTTATCAGAACCCAAAACCCCTACCTCGATGAAATCGACTACTGCGCCGCCAAGCTCAATCTGGCGGGCGTTTACGCTCTCAACCTTTGTTTCGAATGGGGATGCACCAGTTCCGTCTATGCCAAGGAAGACGGCCCGACTTTGACGCGGGTTCTCGATTGGAGTTTCCCGAAAATCGGCGAGAACATCACGGTAGCACATCAAAACGGCGAAGCGGGTGAGTTTTACAGCGTTACCTGGCCGGGTCTGAGTGGTGTGTTTCAAGGGATGGCACCAGGCAAATTTTCCGCGGCGCTCAATCAAGCGCCCATGCAGCGGCATGGACACCCCTACATTGGTGACTGGATAAAGAACCGCAGGAACATGTTTCATGGGTCGGGATTACCCCCGGCGCATCTGCTGCGGAAGGTATTTGAAGGCGCCAGAAACTATGACGA
>CAZQLF010000341.1:0-4077 GCA_964594035.1 uncultured Rhodospirillaceae bacterium
CCTTGATCTCGATGATGCCGTCGTAGATCTCCGGCACTTCCTGGGCGAACAGCTTCGCCATGAATTCGTTGCGCGTGCGGGAGAGGAAGATCTGCGGGCCCCGCGGCTCTTCACGCACGTCATAGATCAGGGCACGCACGCGGTCGCCGGCGCGGAAGGTTTCACGCGGCAGCAACTCGTCGCGGCGCAGGATCGATTCGCCGCGGCCAAGATCGACGGTAACGTTGCCGAACTCCACACGCTTGACCAGGCCGTTGACGATATCGCCCTTGCGGTCCTTGAACTCCTCGAATTGGCGCCGGCGTTCTGCTTCGCGCACCTTCTGGACGATGACCTGCTTGGCGGTCTGGGCGGCAATGCGACCGAAATCGATGGGCGGCAGATCGTCGATGAGGAAATCGCCGACCTTGAGGGCGGGATCCTTGCGTGCCGCTTCCGTCGGCGTGATCTGGGTGAACTCGTTCTCCACCGGATCGGCGACCTGGCGATAACGCGCCAGGCGAATCTCGCCGGACTTGCGGTCGATCACGGCCCGGATGTCGTGTTCATGGCCGTATTTGGCGCGGCCTGCCTTCTGGATCGCCTGTTCCATGGCCTCCAGTACCTCGTCGCGCTCGATGCTCTTCTCGCGGGCCACCGCATCGGCGACCTGCAGCAATTCGTGGCGGGTAACGCTCAGATTTTCCATCGTCGTCCTCGATTAGCTCTTATTCGTGTCGGTGCTCGTTGCGGCCAGAAGTTCGTCTGTCAGCACCAGCTTGGCTTTGTCGATCTGGTCCAGCGGCAATCGGACCTCGCCAGCTGGTTCGATAATACGAACCGTGCCTTCGGCAAGCTCGCCGATGCGCCCGCGGAAGCGCTTGCGCCCGTCGAGCGGACGCGCCAGCTCCAGCCGTGCCTCAAAACCGGCAAAACGCTCATAGTCCTGCGGGCGGATCAGCGGCCGGTCGATCCCGGGTGAGCTGATCTCCAGCAGATAAGCGCCTTGCAATGGGTCTTCAACGTCCAGCACGGCAGAAACGTTGCGGCTGATCTCGGCGCAATTCTCGACGGTCATGGGCTGGCGATCAGCCCGCTCCGCCATGATCTGGAGCGTCGGCCGTCCGCTGCCGCCGCCGAACTGCACGCGCACGAGCTCATAACCCATGCCCTGCAGGGTGGGTTCGACCAGTCGCGCGATCTCCGCCGTCTTGTCCAACGTCGCTTTTTTTCTCGCTCGATATCGGGCCAACAAAAAAGGCGGGCCGTTGGGCCCACCCTTTGTTTCTTTTATCTCGATAGTCATCGAGACTTTGGGATTGCCCGGGAATATAGGGATTTCGAGGCCCACGGCAAGGGAAAACTGCGATTTTCAGGCCTTTAAGGGGGGTTTGAGGTTCAAGGCCGGCGGCGACGTTCGGGTAGCCGGCTTTCGATGGCGTCCCAGATGCGCGCCTCCAGTCGGACCCCGTCGAAACGGTTGATTTCCTGGAGTCCCGTGGGGGAGGTCACGTTGATCTCCGTCATATAATCGCCGATCACGTCGATACCGACGAAGATCAACCCCCGCTCCTTCAGTGCCGGGCCGATGGCAGCGCAAATATCCTTTTCCCGGGCGGTCAGCTTGGCGGGCTGCGGTTTGCCGCCGGCATGCATGTTGGAGCGCGCTTCGCCTGCGGGGGGAACCCGGTTGATCGCGCCGACGGCCTCGCCATCGATCAGGATGATGCGCTTGTCGCCCTGGCGCACCTCGGGGAGATAGCGCTGGACGATTACCGGCTCGCGGTACAGCTGGGTAAAGATCTCGACCACCACATTGAGATTCTCGTCGCCCGGGGCGATGTGGAACACGCCCGCCCCGCCATTGCCGAACAGGGGCTTCAAGATGATGTCCTTGTGCTCCTCACGGAAGGCGCGGATCTGGCTGGGGTCAGAAGAGATCAAGGTCGGCGGCATCAGCTCTTCGAAATGGGTGACGAACAGCTTTTCCGGTGCGTTGCGCACATGAACCGGATCGTTCACCACCAGCGTTGCCGGATGGACATGTTCCAGCATGTGGGTGGAGGTGATATAGGCCATGTCGAAGGGCGGATCCTGGCGCATCAGGATCACGTCGAGGCCGGCAAGGTCCAGCAGCTCGGGCTTGCCCATCTCGTGATGGTTGCCCTTCTCGCGCTTCAGTTTCATCGGCCGGGCGGTGGCGAAGATGCGCCCCTCGCGGAAGAACATGTCCCGCGGCAGATAATGGAACAGCGCATGGCCACGCTGCTGCGCCTCCAGCCCAAGCACGAAGCTGGAATCGGCATCGATATTGATGGTCTCGATGGGGTCCATCTGGATGGCGACGGCAAGGCTCATGGCTTCAACGTACCCCGATAACGAATTGGCTTAAGGATGGTCTCCCTGCCCGCGGGCGAGAGCGCAACCTAGTTCATCCGGCCCTTGAGGTCCTGCAGCAAGCTATCGGCCCGCTGGCGCACCCTGTCATCGAGAGCGAGCACGCGGCTGCGTTCCGCCGCCTCGATGGCCACGCGCAGATTGCCGAGACGGCCATAATGCCCGGCTGCTTCCAGCCAAAGCAACGGCTCCTTGGGCGCGATCAGCAGCATGCGCTCGATGGTGCCGGCTGCCGCCTCGAGCTGATCCGATTGGACCAGGCGAATTTTGATGTTGTTCTGCAGGCGCAGCAGGATGTCGCGATTTCCGGCCGGGACGAAATGTTCCGGCGCCAGCTCGGCCGAGGCGCCGGCACCGGTCTTCAACAGCTCGCGCAGATCCACCGCATCGCGCAGGCGTCCGCCGTCGAAGGGATCCAGCACCGCGCGTCCGTCGGAGGCGCCGAGACGGACCAGGAACCGGCCGGGAAAATTCAAACCCTCGACCGGCCAACCCAGTCTTCTTGCCGCATGGATATAGATGATCGACAGGCTGACCGGCAGGCCGCGCCGCCGCTCGATGACGCTGATCAGATTGGCGTTGGCGAGATCGTCATAGGTCTCGCGATCGCCGGCGAGCGCGTGACGGCCGGCGAGCACACTGGCAAGCATGGTCGCGCGGCCGGCGAGGCTGGCGCTGATCTCCACGCCGGCGCGATCGCTTTCCTCGGCGAGATCGCGGACGGCATCGGCGAGCCAGCGGCGGGCCCCATCGAGATCGGCATCGGGCCGGTCGAAACTGCCCAGCAGCAATGCTGCTTCCGCCAGGTCGATATCGTTATCGGCCGCGGCCCCAAAAGAACTGAGCCGCTCGATGGCGGCCGCACGGTCGGCGTCGCTTGCCGTCATTGGGCGGTCGCAGGCGGCTGGGAGGGAACCGAGGTCTGCTGGCGGGCGGGATCGTTCTTCAAGCGCACGAAACTCACCACGTTGCGGACATAGGAGATGTCGCGGGCATGATCGATGACCCGCTGCAGCTCGGCCTGGTTCTGTGCAACGCCCATCAGATAGATCGTTCCAGCCACGCAATCGACATTGTAATTGATGGAGCGGACCTGGCTGTCGAACAAGAGTTCGTTACGCAGCGTCTGGGCCAGCCAGGCGTCGTGCAGATATTCGCCGACGGTTTCCGACTCTGTCACTTTGATTTCGTCGATGACCTCGACCACATTGGGCTGCTGCCAGGCGATCTTGACCACGGTGACGCGGTCCTCGGGCCTGTCGACCTGGCCCGCCAGCAGTACGCGGCCCTCATGCACATTGACGTCGACCTTCGTCATAAGACCGGCATCGCTCTGCAGCATGGCGTTTTCAATGCCGACCGCGATGCCATTGTCGTTGACGGCATTGCCCAGGCCGCGTTCTTCGGAGGCAGCGGTGGCGGCGGTGGCGCCCCCACCGAGCGTCATATCCAAGGGGGAGCAGCCGGCGAGCAAAGTCAGGGCGAGCAGCGCGGAAGGGAGCAGGATCAGGCGGGGCAAGGAGGTTCCTCGATTCGGCCCACAAACCATTGTGAACCCTACGAATCGCTACGCCAAGCATTGGTTATGTGACGCGGCCAGCGCCACGGGATGATCAGCATCACATCGAAGCGCGCCTGGTGGCCGGCATAGCGGGGATGGGCGGCGGGGAACCCGCCCGCCGCCCGCACGTCTCTCCGCGC